>CABMPS010000215.1 GCA_902388545.1 uncultured Collinsella sp. | reverse complement strand
GGCTACAATAGTGCGGTTACAACGACGTAATGCACTCAATGCAAGAAAGGATCCGCATGGCAAGCCTGTCGGATGAAATCTCGTCGCGCCGTACATTTGCGATTATCAGCCACCCGGACGCCGGTAAGACCACGCTTACCGAGAAGCTGCTGCTCTATACCGGCAGCATTCAGACCGCCGGCTCGGTCAAGGGCAAGAGCTCGGCCAAGCATGCCGTCTCGGACTGGATGGACATCGAGAAGGAGCGCGGCATTTCCGTTACCTCCTCGGTACTGCAGTTCACGTATAACGGCGCCTGCGTCAACATCCTCGATACCCCCGGCCACCAGGACTTCTCGGAGGACACCTACCGTACCCTTATGGCTGCCGACGCCGCGGTCATGGTCATCGACGGTGCCAAGGGCGTCGAGGCCCAGACCAAAAAGCTCTTTAAGGTCTGTACGCTGCGCCACATCCCCATCTTTACCTTTGTGAACAAGCTCGACCACGAGGCTCGCGATCCGTTTGAGCTCATGGAAGAGATCGAGAACGTCCTGGGCATCAATACGTATCCCATGAACTGGCCGATCGGCAGCGGTCGCAATTTCCGCGGCGTTTTCGACCGTCAGACCCGTCGCGTCATCGCCTTTGAGGGCGACGGCCATGCCAACGCCACCAAGAAGGTTGCCGAGGTTGAGGCCGAGCTGGGCGATCCTTCCATGGACGAGCTTATTGGCGAAGAGAACCATAAGAACCTGATGGACGACATCGAGCTGCTCGATGGTGCCGGCGACGAGCTCGACTTGGATGCCGTGGCCTGCGGCAAGCTGAGCCCGGCGTTCTTTGGCTCGACGCTCACCAACTTTGGCGTGGAGCCCTTCCTTAAGGAGTTCCTGCGTCTGGCCCCGACGCCGCGCGCCTATACCGACACACTCACCAGCGAGCCGGTCGATCCCTGCCGCGACGACTTTAGCGGCTTTGTCTTTAAGATCCAGGCCAACATGGACAAGAACCACCGCGACCGCATTGCCTTTGTGCGCATTTGCTCGGGCAAGTTCGAGCGCGGCATGGACGCCTTCCACGTGCAGGGCAACCGCAAGCTCAAACTGGCCACGGGCACCTCGATGATGGCCGACGACCGCGCCATCGTGGACGAGGCGTACGCCGGCGATATCGTGGGTCTGTTCGACCCCGGCATCTTTAGCATCGGCGACACCGTGTGCTCCGGCAAGCGCCACGTGCAGTATCCGCAGATCCCGACGTTTGCCCCCGAAATGTTCGCCCGTATCACGCAGGTCGATACGCTTAAACGCAAGCAGTTCGTGAAGGGCATGGAGGAGCTTGCCCAGGAGGGTGCCATCCAGATCTTCCGCGAGCTGGGTGCCGGCATGGAGAGCGTCATTGTGGGCGTCGTTGGCGTGCTGCAGTTTGAGGTGCTCGAGCGCCGCCTGAAGGCCGAGTACCGTGTTGAGGTTCGCCGCCAGCCGCTGCCCTATACGGACATCCGCTGGATCCAGAACGACCCCGACACCATCGATATTCCGGGCCTTTCGCTCACGCGCGATACCCTGCGCGTCGAGGACATGCGCGGCGGTAAGCTGCTGCTGTTCACGAGCCCGTGGAACGTGGACTGGGCGACCGACCATAACCCCGACCTCATTCTGTCGGAGTTTGGCAACGTAACGTTTTAGTGCACCGGCGCGGTGGCCCTGCGGGTCTGCCGCGCCGCTTGCTTGCCTGCCGCCGTGTGAGCGGCTATCATACCCACCGTCGCCTCAAGACCGTGGCGGCCGAGCAGTTCGGGTCCGATATCCTGCTCGTTAAACCTAAAACCAAAGGAGTACATAATGATCAAGAAGGTCATGGAGGACTACAAAGTCCTGTTGCGGAGCATTCCCGCGGCAACGGTTTCGCTGTTTATCGTGAGCGTTATCATGATGAACCTGCTGGCCAACAAAGAACTTATCAGCCTGCCGTATCTGGCGCTCGACTGCGGCTTCGTGGTGAGCTGGGTCTCGTTTTTGTGCCAGGACATGATCTGCAAGCGCTTTGGCGCCAAGGCATCCATCAAAATCTCTATCCTCGCGCTGGTGGTCAACCTGGCCGTAAGCCTGTGCTTTTGGCTGTGCTCGCTCACGCCCGGCATGTGGGGCGCCTACTATGACACGGGCATGATCGAGGTCAACACCGCCCTTAACGCTACCATCGGCGGCACCTGGTACGTGGTGTTCGGCTCTTCGCTGGCCATGCTCACCTCCGCCGTGGTGAACTCCACGCTCAACCAGTCGCTCGGCCGCATGCTCAAAAAGAATAACTTTGCGAGCTTTGCCTTCCGCTCCTATGTGTCCACGGGTATCGGTCAGTTTATCGACAACCTGGTCTTTGCCATTGTGGTGAGCCACACGTTCTTTGGTTGGACCTGGGTGCAGGTCATTATGTGCTCGCTGACGGGCGCCATCGCCGAGCTGCTGTGCGAGGTCTTCCTGAGCCCCGTGGGCTACAAGGTCGTGCGCAGCTGGGAGCGCGAGAATGTGGGTGCTGAGTACCTCGAGCGCCACGCAACCGCCTAAGGAGCAGATATGCGGGTTTTGATCACGGGCGCTTCGGGCGGCATTGGAGCCGCGTGCGTGCAGTGCTTTTTGGACGAGGGTCACGAGGTCGTGGGCTTTGATCTGCTGCCGGCGGCGGTCGAACACGAGCGCTATCGCCATCTGATTGTTGATGTGCGCGAGCCGGACTCGTTTCCAGACGACCTTGAGCCTCAGGTGATCGTAAACGTTGCCGGTACGCAAGATTCGGCCGACGACATTGCTGCTAATCTATGTGGCACCATCAACGTGACTGAGCGCTACGCCTTTGTGGGGGAGGGACTTGCCGCCAAGCCCGCGCCGGCTATCAAATCCGTGGTCAATGTGGGCTCGGCGAGCGGGCATACGGGATCGGAGTTTCCCGCCTATGCTGCCAGCAAGGGCGGCGTTATCGCCTACACCAAAAACCTTGCAAACCGCTTGGCGCCGCAGGCCATCGCCAACAGTGTGGACCCGGGCGGCGTCATCACGCCGCTCAACCGTTGCGTGATGGAAGACGAGCATCTGTGGAACCAGATTATGGAGCTCACGCCGCTCAAGCGCTGGGCCAGTGCCCAAGAGATCGCCGAGTGGATCTACTTTGTGGGCGCGACCAACCGGTTTATGACCGGGCAGAGTCTGCTCATTGACGGCGGCGAGGCCGGCCGCACCCAGTTTATTT
>CABMPS010000214.1 GCA_902388545.1 uncultured Collinsella sp. | reverse complement strand
GGCAAAGTCATTGACGACTTCCACCGCGAGCTTCCGCAGGCGACGGTCTATGTATACGATAACAACTCGTCAGACGATACCTCGCGCATCGCAACGGAACACGGCGCCACAGTGCGCTTTGAGCCCCGACAGGGAAAGGGCAATGTCTGCCGTCAGATGTTCCGCGATATCGACGCCGATTGCTACCTCATGGTCGACGGCGACGACACCTACCCCGCCGAAGCGGCAAAATCCCTCTGCGAGCCCATTCTTAATGGTACTGCCGATATGACCGTCGGCGATCGCCTGTCCAACGGCACCTACGCCGAGGAAAACAAGCGCGCCTTCCACGGCTTTGGCAACAATCTGGTTCGCGCCATGATCAAATGGATCTACGGCTACAGTTTCGACGACGTCATGACGGGCTATCGCGCCATGAGCCGCCCCTTTGTCAAAACGTTCCCCGTGCTTTCCGAGGGCTTTCAGATCGAAACCGAGCTCTCCATCCATGCCGTCGACCACCGCTGGCGCATCAAAGATGTGCCTATTGAGTACCGTGACCGCCCCGAGGGTTCCGAGTCCAAACTCAACACCGTCAGCGACGGCATCAAAGTTGTCGCCATGATCGGCACGCTGTTCAAGGACTACCGCCCGCTCAAATTCTTCAGCCTCGTTGCGCTCCTGTTTGCAATAATCGGTCTTGCCCTGGGCATTCCCATCATTGTCGAGTATTTCCAGACCGGTCTTGTTCCGCGCTTCCCAACCGCCCTGCTCGCCGCATCGTTTATGTTCCTGTGTGGCTTAAGTCTCGCGACTGGTTTTATCCTCGACTCCGTGGCAAAGGTCGAAAAAAAGCAGTGGGAAGTCAATGTGTATAGCAAATACGCCTTCGGTGACTATCGCAACGACAACCCAAACGCAAGGTAAACCGCCATACCGCGCATTTCCATCGTCGTGCCGTGCTACAACGAGTAGGCGCAGACGGCGCTTGGTACGAGCTCGACAACACCGAAAGCCTCTACGCCGCCACGATGGACAAGTGGCGCCGCACGCAATACCTGGAGTTCGCCGAGCGCGTCTCATAACCAGTACTCCGGATGTGACCCAGAATGGCGGGAAGGCAAAGCCGCAACCGCCATTCTGGGTCACATCGAGGCGGCACATAACGATGTGTAGCCCGCTCGAGACCACAATCTGCGCAGCCTCGGGGTCGTCCCATATGTTGAACTCGGCGTACACGGTCGCGTTTCCGCCAACCGTGGTGCCGCCCATGAGGACGATGCGATCGATACGATCGGCACGCCCCGGGTGTGTACATGGGAACAGCGTGATGTTCGTCAAGGGACCGGTTGGAACGAGCGTCATCTTGGTATCGTCGGGCAACCCGGAAATAGAGCGGGCCATCTCCACGATTGCCGGCTCATCGGACAGCTTGCGATCGGTCGCCCCCTCAAGCACGGCCTCGCCCAACCCCGACACACCATGCACTCTCCTATCAGTCCGAGTATAGGACGAGCACGCCTCACGGGGGCAATCTACTTCGTGCGCTCGGAGATCAGGCCTCGAATGAGGTCGACGGTAGCCTCATAGGAATGCGGGCGGTCGAACTGTGCCGCCGCGAGCTCGCGCGCCACGCGACCCATGCGCGCGCGTCCCGCCTCGTCCTCGACAAGCTCGCAGATCACACTGGCGAGCCCCTCGGCGTCACCCGGCACAACATTCACGCCAAAGCCGTCGCGCACGACCTTCTCACGAAACTCGGCGTTCATGGACGTGTTGATCATGGGACGTCCCGAGGCCAGGTAATCGCCGATCTTGGTGGGCACGCTCTGGGGCGCGTTCGCCACCAGCGAGTTGACCACCATGTCGGACGCCTTGAGCCAAGCCGCCATGGCGCGGTACGGCATGTAGCCCAAAAGCTCAGCAGGCGACCCGGTTCGCTCAACCGCCGCCTCGACGGAAGGGCGCTCGGGGCCATCGCCGAGAATCTTGAGCCTGAGCTCGGGATGCGCCTTGGCAGCTATCGCCACAGCCTCGACGAGCGTCTCCAAGTCGTAGAGCGCCGAGATATTACCCGCGTAGGCAACCCAGATCTCGCCCTCGGGCTTTTCCACGGAGCCGGCGTTTTCAGCGGCGCCCGCGTCGAACTCCTCGAGGTCGTTGCCCACGTACACCACGAGCTTGGGGATATCCTCGGCCCGGTCGCGGAAGGGGCGCGCTGCGTACTCGTCGGACGTACCCACCACGGCGTCCGCCAACGCGTACGCACGGCGAGCTTGGCGCTCGAACGGAGCGAACGCTATGTCAGAGAGCACCGGAACGTCGAGCGCGATACGAAAGGCCTCGGGCCACAGGTCGTTCACGTCGACCACGAAGGGGATGCCGTAGCGTTTTGCGGACCGTCCCACGGCGAGCGTCACATCGTTGGGCGGAATCTGGCAGTAGATGAGGTCGTAGTCGTGGTCCGCATCGAAGTACGCCGTCACGTGCTTGGCCATCACATGGTGCGCCCAGATGCGCTGGGGACACATGTTGGCGGGATAGCTCGGCTCGGCAATGAACTTCACGTTGAACGCGTGCATACTCGTGTCGAACGTCGCCAAATCACGCTGGCGCTTCTCCCAGTGCTGGAAGCCGCTCGTGATGAAGTCGACATCGAAGCCCCGCTCCACGAGAAGCGTCGCGAGGAACGTGTAGCGCGTGGCACCCTTGACCTCGTGGCCAAGCTTGGCGTCGGCGCTGAATATGGCTATGCGCGGCTTGCGGCTCATGGATCACCCCTTGGTAACGTGCTAGTGACGGCGCTTGGAGACCAAGCGCTTGATAGAGTTGTACGAGAAGCTCAGGCGGTTGAGGAGCGTGGCCATACGATAACGCTGCTCGCCGCGCGCCCACTGGTCTATGTCCGCACGCCTCAGCTCGCGTCGGAACGCCTTGGCGCGCGCACGCCCACGGCTGCGGTCCTCATCGAACAGCAACGCGATGTTGTAGTGCGTGTCAACGATGAGGTGGACCTTCTCGCGCACGTAGCAGACGGACTCATTCGAAAGCTTCTCCCCGCTCGCGGCGCACACCTCGCCATGCTCACAGCGTTCAAGGTAATCCAGGAGCTCCATGACCACACGGTCGTGATCGTCCCAGCGGCGCACGTAGTTCGCCTGGCTCACGGACTGGTTCTCGTTGCCCACCAGGTACTGGTATACCTCGATATCGAGGTAGCAGATGGTAGAGGCGGGCACACTTGCCTTGACC
>CABMPS010000213.1 GCA_902388545.1 uncultured Collinsella sp. | reverse complement strand
GCGCCGCACACGCCACGCGCGCCCTCGTCGCGTGTCGCGCCGCAACGGCGTGGACACAAATGGCAGGCGGGCGAAAAAAGTTCGGTCAACGACGTCGGCATAAAAACATGCTCCAAAACAACGATTCAGCAGCTCAAACGCAAAGGCCCGGACCGCACAGACGGCTCCAAGCCCAAGGCGCCGTAATCGTCCGACACGAATTTTGTAATGTCAAGACTGGAATCAACAAAGTGCCGCTTTATGATGTAGGTATTCCGCCCCCCGCGGAGCAACTGGGTGAACCGTCGCGTTTATTTAGGGAGCCCACACAGTCGTACTTAGTACAGGTATCCTTCGTTGTTAAGGACGCTGGAACGGTCGATGAGGGCACCCACCTGTTTTAGGTGGGTTCATTTTCGTAACGTGGGGGGTGGTTTTCTTTTGCCGATTTTGCCAAGAATTGCCATCGCAGATCCCGTATGACACCCAACAACGGCACTCGGCAGAACCTCCGCCAACATCCCAATATCTGGTAAGCGCGTGATAATCGCACGGCGCAAACCCCCGCACCCCCTCGGTCGAGTATCATGGGTCAGCTATGCCCTTTTGCGCGTAGCGCCCTTTGACCTTTTCCTTCGACGCTTGGCGGTTTTCGATTCATGGCTTCATCCACGAGCTTCATACCGTACTTATGCGTGGCGGCCGCTGCCTTTATCACGACCTTTCTCACGGTGCCCCTGGTCAAGCGCCTGGCAATTAAGCTCGACGCCGTCGACTATCCCTCCAAGCGCCGTATCAACACTAAGCCCATCCCGCGCATGGGCGGCACCGCGGTCTTTTTGGGCCTCGTCGTCGCCTGCATCGTGCAGATCCTGGGCACCTGGTACCTGGGCTGGCCGCCCGTTTTGGTGCCGCACCCGCGCCTGCACATCAGCTACCCCGTGCTGGCACTCTCCTTTACCGTGATCTTTGCGACCGGCGCGATCGATGATGTCTTCCAACTCAAGCCCAAGCAAAAATTGGCCGGTCAGGTGCTCGCCGCGCTTATCGCCTGCGTGGGCGGCCTTAAAATCGGCGTCATCGTCAACCCGTTTGCCCCTGGCGAGATCGTGCTCGGCTGGCTCGCCTACCCCATCACCGTGATCTACCTGGTGGCGTTCACCAACATCATCAACCTCATCGACGGCCTCGACGGCCTGGCCACGGGCATTTGCGGCATCGCATCGTTCACCATGTTCACGATGGCCATGCTTTCGGGCCGTATCGACGCCGCCGCGCTCTCCATCGCGCTCTTTGGCTCGTGCGTGGCTTTTCTGCATTACAACTTCAACCCCGCGAGCATCTTCTTGGGCGACTCGGGGTCGCTGCTGTTGGGTTTCGCTTTGGGCTCCATCTCGCTGCTCAACGTGAGCCGCACCGCCGCGCTCACCTCACTCATCATCCCGCTCATCGTAGCCGGCGTGCCCATCATCGACACGTTCAGCGCCATCGTGCGCCGCAAGCGCGCCCACATTAGCATCGGACAGGCCGACAAGGGCCACATCCACCACCGCCTGATCCAAGAGGGTTACAACCAGAAGCAGGCCGTGCTGCTCATCTACGCCTGGTGCATCATGCTTTCGGCCGGCGCCGCCGCGATCAATCAGGTCGAGGTGCCCACGCGCGTGCTCATCTTTGTCGTGCTCGCCATTGGCTCGGCTGCCTTCGCCAAGCATCTGCACCTGTTTGAGCCCGTCCTGCGCCACCATTACAACAAGCGGACGCACGAAGACGAGCTGGTAACCCCCGACGACCCCGCCTTTAAGCAGGAGGAGCAGGCAGCCGAGGAACGTAGGGAAGAGCGCCACCACAGGCGCTAGGGTAAGCTGCCGAGGATGCGCCCAGGTGCCGCTGGCCAAGCGCAGCCGCGCCGCACCCGTTGCGCAGCTCCGTACCCATCGCGCAAACCGCCCTTTCTCGCCCCTCTCCTGCTTACGCCTCAACCCCTTCAATAAACGCGTTATCATCTTGACCAATACGCATACGTTAGGAGCAATCATGCCAAACGAGAACAGCTACGAAGTAGCGCTGCAAAAGAGCAACGCCATTCGCGAGGGTCTGGCAAAGACGCCCGAGAAGTTCACCATGCTCACCGGCGACCGCCCGACCGGACGCTTGCACCTGGGTCACTACTTCGGCACCCTCAAGGGCCGTGTTGAACTGCAGAACATGGGCGCCAAGACCAACGTGCTCATCGCCGACTACCAGGTCATCACCGACCGCGACACCACCGAGCATATCCAGGACAACGTGTACAACATGGTCATGGACTACCTTGCCTGCGGTATCGACCCCGACAAGACCATGATCTACGCGCACTCCGCCGTACCCGCCGCCAACCAGCTCATGCTGCCGTTCCTGTCGCTGGTCTCCGAGGCCGAGCTGGCGCGCAACCCCACGGTTAAGGCCGAGATGGAGGCCTCGGGCCACGAGCTCACCGGCCTTCTGCTCACCTATCCGGTGCACCAGGCCTGCGACATCCTGTTCTGCAAGGGCAACGTGGTTCCCGTCGGCCGCGACCAGCTGCCGCACATCGAGCTCACCCGTACCATCGCACGCCGCTTTAACAACCGCTACGGCAAGGTATTTCCCGAGGTCGAAGCGCTGCTGTCCGAGACCCCGCTGCTGCCCGGCCTTGACGGTCGCAAGATGAGCAAGAGCTACGGCAACGCCATCAACATCTCGATGACCGCCGAGGAGACGGCCAAGCGCATCAAGAAGAGCCAGACCGACTCCGAGCGCATGATCACGTTTGATCCCGAGAACCGCCCCGGCGTGTCCGGCCTGCTTTCGACCGCCGCCATCTGCACCGGCCGTTCCGAAGTCGAGATTGCCGAGGAGATCGGCATGGGCGGCTCCGGCCAGCTCAAGAAGTACGTGACCGAGGCCGTCAACGAGTACTTCGCCCCGATCCGTGAGCGTCGCCAGCGCTACGAGAACGACCTGGATTACGTCAAGGACGTGCTGCACGAGGGCAACCGTCGCGCCAACGAGATTGCCGAGCGGACCCTGGCCGAGGTTTAGGACGCCATGGGCATGGTGTACTAGACCGATCTGCTGGCTTGAGCTTTCGATTGCTTTAGAGCGGGCGCTACGGCGTCCGCTTTTTTGTTACCTGACCGGTTCGGCTCCGTCCATCGCACTCCCCCGACAAACAGGAACAGGCCCGCTGGCAGTTAGTTGCCAGCGGGCCTGTTCCCGAAGTACACCGTTG
>CABMPS010000212.1 GCA_902388545.1 uncultured Collinsella sp. | reverse complement strand
CTTTTCCGGCGGTTGTCAAACTGATGAATGGTCTGGATAGGCTTTCGGCCAGGACCCGATGAGTGGAGCTATTTACCAGCCACGCCAACGCCGATGTTTTGGCAACGCCGATGTTTTGACAACGTCAGCGAGCGGTCACCAGGGCGAACAAATTGGCATGAAAAGAGGGCGGCATTGACCTTCTGGTCATGCCGCCCTCTTTGAATGACAAGTTGTCGCCCTGGTGACCGCGCAGCGTCGACCCGTTACGCGGTTTGGTAAAACCGCGTAACCCTACGGACGCTGGCCCATGCCACCCTCGAGGGTGACGGTCTCGCCGTTCATATACTTAAAGTCGGGACCGCAGAGCTGAACGACAACGCGGCCGATTTCCTTCTCGACGTCGCCGTAGTGGCCAGCCGGCGGCATGTGGACGTTGGCCTTGAACGCCTCAGGATAGGCATCCTGGAAGTTCTCGAGCGCAGCGGTCCAAGCAAGCGGGCAAACGATATTGACGTTGATGCCGTCCTTGCCCCACTCGTTGGCAGCGACGCGGGTCAGACCGCGGATACCCTCCTTGGCAGCGGCGTAGCTGCACTGGCCATAGTTGCCAAACAGGCCGGCGCCCGAAGCAAAGTTGACCACGGAGCCCTTGGTCTCCTTCAGGTGCGGGTAGGCCTTCTGCATGTACAGGTAGGTGGCATACAGACCGGAGTAAATGGCGAGGTTGAACTGGTCCATGGTGTGATCGGCGATCGTCACGCCCGAGGCGCTGGCCTGAGCGTTGTTGACGACGGCGTCGATGCGGCCGAACTCCTCAATGGCCTTGTCGATGACGTTCTGGACGACAGCCTCGTTGTCCTGACCAGCCGAGACATCGGCCTGAACAGGCAGAACCTTGACACCGTACTCGGCCTCGAGGGATTCCTTGGCGGCCTCGAGCTTGGCAACGTTGCGGCCGGTAATGACGAGGTTTGCGCCCTCCTTGGCAAAAGCGATATCGATACCGTAGCCGATGGAGCCAGCGGAGCCGTCCTTGAGCGTGGCCTTGCCGCCGCCGGTGACGATCACGGTCTTACCAGTGAAAAGTCCCATATAAAGTCCTTTCAAATCGCGACGGGCCTGCCCGTCGACTGCGCGCATCCAACTTCACGCGCCAAAAGCTGAAATGCAACTTTAGCGGGTTCAAGTGAAAAATAAAGCCCATGGCAGGCGAACGGCGCAACGTCTTTCGGCGAAGGGAATGTCAAGTACAAACTGGATAAAGTGGCCGAGTTTTTGCTATCGACGCGAGCCATCGAACACGTTTTGAAACTTTGCTGCAGCGCGCGGGATGTCGGCGCGAGACTTTATCATAGGGTGACAAACAACGATGAGGAGCACATGCCTATGACAGACGAGCTGGACCCCCAGACTCAACAGCATATTGATGATTCCGCAGACGTCACTGCAGATGCCGACGCTGTGACCTGCGATGATATTGACCTCGACGGCCCATTCTTGGACGAAAGCGCTACGGCGGAAACCCCTGGCGCCGAAGATGCAGACGAGCAAAACGACGATGCGCCCGCTCAGGACGACCGCCCCGTACAGGATGCTGCTCCGCAAGCTGCGGGCCCTATCGAGGTTTCTTCGGAAGAAGAGCTCGACGCCGTCATGGACTCCATGATGGATGCCGTCAAAGCGATGAAAGACGCCGTGGCCGACGCTGACGTTGACGCCGAGGAAGAGGAGGCCGCCGAGGCAGCCTCGACCTTCGTACCCGGCGAGACTCCGGTTGCCGACCAGGGCAGCACCATGCCCTCGTTTCTGCAGCTCGAGCATCCCACGATTGGCACCGATGCGGTCGACCCGCACGCAGCAGGCTTTTCTGTGATCGAAGGCGGTACCGGCAATATCGCCGTGCCGCAGACTGCCGATGCGGACGCTGCCGACACCGCTCGCCCGACCGCCCCGCACTCCCCCGCCGCGAGCCGCGATCTGGGGACCGCTGTCTCGAACACTGCGAACGCCGTGGGCACCTTTATCGCCCAGGGTGCCTCGGCCATGCGCGAGATGAACGCCGCGAAAAAGGCACTTGCCGATGCCCGCGCCCACCTGGCCGAACTTGAGCAGCGCATTGCCGATCAGGCCGAGGAACTCGAGACGCGCCAGGATATCGCAGGCCGCTACGACCAGATCGTCGCCGACCAGCGCCAGGCGATTGCCACGGCCCAAAAGACTGCAGCGGCCGCCGAGATTGACCGTGATACCCACGCCGCCAAAGCGACAGAGCTCAAGGGTCAGCTCGAACAAATGAAGACAGAGGATGACGCGACTGAGCTCCGTCTGAAGGCCGCGCTCGACGCCGTGGAGGCCCGCGAGGCGAGCTCGCGCGAGACCGGCAACCGCCTCGTTCGACGTCTTGAGGATTCCAAGCGCATCCGCGACAAGGTGAAGGCCGAGCGAGACGCCGGCATTGCCGCCGCACAACAAACCGTCGACGCCACGCGCGCCCAGCTCGAGACGCTGCGTCATGAGTATGCCGAGCTGCAACGCAATCCCTCGGCAAATCCCGCCAACTATACGGTGCGCACCAGCGAGCTCTCGATGCAGATTTCCGACACGGCAGATGCCCTGCGTAAAGCCGAAGAAGATGTCCCGCGCATCACCGCCGACCTTGAGCACTCGCTTGCCGCAGCCGAGCAGGCCGTCGAGCAGGCTCAAGCCCCTATCGCCGACGCAAAACGCGCGCACCAAGCCGTGACGACCGAAGCCGATGCCGCGCGCGACGCGCTGCAGACGGCAAAGACCGCCGCCGCGACTCGTCAGCGCGAACTGCGCGAGAAGATCGCCGCGGAGGACAAGGCACGCCGCGAGCAGGAGCAGACCATCGCCAACGCCCAAGCAGATGCCGCACATGCACAGTCGATCATCGAACAGGCGACCGAGGTGCACGACCACCCAGAAATCACTGAGTCGCTTGCAGGATCCTTGGCCCGAGACAAAGCCGAACACGCCGAGACCGAGCAAGAAGTCGACCAGCTCGAGGCCGCCGAAGACGACGTACGAGAGCGCACCCGCGACTCACGCGTCAAATTCACCGGAGCCATCGCCTGCATCATCGCCGTGATTCTAGCGATCATCCTGGTCTGGCTCTTCGCGAGCAAGTAAACCAGTTGCCAAAAAACGTTCAACGCAGTTGCGGTGAGATAGTTCCTGTTTAGTCCTCAATAAGGCCAATTCAAGAACTATCTCACCGCAACCTATTTAAATCGACGCAAGGCAACCTATCCCTCTTGCACCAATCTCTTGACATA
>CABMPS010000211.1 GCA_902388545.1 uncultured Collinsella sp. | reverse complement strand
GACATGCCGGCCCGTCCCCGATCTGAAGGACCGCTTTTGACGCAGCAGTTTACGATTTCCGCATCCCGACCGGATGGGACGACCATCCCCGTCGTCGTTACCAAAAAGCGCGTCAAGAACTTCAACCTACGCGTCACATCGAGCGGCGAGGTCCACGCCAGCGCACCGATCGGCGCCAGCCGCGAGCGTATCGAAGCGTTTGTGAAGCGCAACAGCGCCTGGATTATCAGCCGACTTGCCCAGCGCGAGCAACGTCAGGCGACGGCACGAGAGCCGCTCAGCCCCTCGTCCATCATTGCACTTTGGGGCAAGCCCATCACGGTACAGGATGCACTCGATCACAACTTTGCATCACCCGCACCGCGACCCAAACAGGCCACCTTCGCAAGTTTTATGGGTACCGATGAATCGGACGAAGGCCCACAGGCCAAGCGGCACGCAATCCTCGACGGCCTAACGTCCGATGAGCTCCAAGCCCGTATCGACCAGCTCTATGCAACCGAGGTCACCACGGCGCTGTACGATATGGTGCACGCGTACGAAATCGCAATGGGCGTCACCGTGGCCCGCGTCTCCGTGCGCAGCATGAAAACGCGCTGGGGATCATGCACGCCCAAGACCGGCGCCATTCGCATCGCACTCGAACTTGCCGCCTATCCCATCGAATGCCTCGACATGGTTGTCGCCCACGAGCTCGTCCACTTGCTCGAGCCAAGCCACAATCAGCGATTCCACGCCCTGCTCGACACGTACTGTCCCAACAATAAAGCTCTGTCGCAGCGGCTCAAGCAGCCACCCATAGAGTCGTATTAGAACCGGTTAGCGCACGCGCTCGATCTCGACGCCGCAGCTTGCCAGGGGCAGGCCAACAGGAGCCCACGGCTTATCGAGCTTTATGCGCACACCAAGCAGCGAGGGATAACGGCGCAGCAGCATCTGGGCTGTCCCCTCGGCTGCCGCCTCGATGAGCTTAAACGTATGCTCGCGCAGATAGCCATCGACATCGTGGCACACCGAGCCGTAGTCAATCGAGGCATCCAGGTTATCGTGCTCCCCCGCCGCGCGCAGGTCGGCATAGAGCACCAGAGAAACGATGAACTTCTGACCCAGCGCGTTCTCCTCGGGATACACGCCATGGTTGGCAAAAACCTCAAGGCCGTCAATGACAATACGATCGGCATGGCGCAGATCATCATAGCTCACGTGAGGCACCGCCGTTGCGGTGGATATTTCGCCCCTTCCACGGCGGGCGAGCTCAGCACCTTCAGTCTTGGTTGCATTCTCGGGCAGTTTTTTGTTACTCAACGCGATCGTCTCCTTCATTTAGAACCCCAACCGCGCAAACTAACTACACGCGAATCGACAGGTTCTTTTTATCATCGCTCCAGTTGCAAGCATTGCGCGCGGGGCATGCAAAGCAGGCGCGCGACGCTTTGTCGGCTGCATAGAGCAGACGCTCAAGCGGTTGGCTGTTCACGCGCAGCTTTCGATGGCCCAGAATGGCCGTCTTAATGGCTGCGGCATCGGCCGGCTCAAACGCCACGTCATCGGGCATGCCGCCGAGAATCGCATCAGCGACGCGTTCGCTTGCAACATCATGGGATATACCCGATTCATACTGTTCATCTTTGCCGATATCGTGAAGAAGTGCCGTGGCGTAGATGACCTCGCGGTCAAATTCGAGCTGTTCCTCGAGATTCTTGATCCACATAATGCGAGCGACATCGAGCAGATGGTCAATACCGTGGCGGCAGAAGATGCGCCCCGATTCCAACTGTGCAATGTTGCCCAGGTGCCGTCGGAACAGCCCGTTGGCACAAATGTAATCAATGCGAGGCATGGCACCAAAGGGGGCCAGGCCCGAAGCCATAAAGCCGCGACGCGACGTCCCCTCATCGGTCTTCGATGTAAAGTCGTTGACGACTCTCATGGTTAGCGGCCCAACATCCTAAAGAAACGCTCCTCGAGCGCGGGATCGGTCTCAAAGACGCCGCGGCGAGCGAGCGTCACGGTCTTGGTGCCGGGCTTTTGCACGCCACGCATCGTCATGCACATATGCTCGGCCTCCATCAACACAATCGCTCCCTGGGGAGCGAGATAGTCCATGAGGGCATCGGCAACCTGTGCACACAGTTGCTCCTGCAGCTGCAGACGGCGCGCATAAACCTCAACCGTGCGGGCAAGCTTGGAAAGCCCAGCCACCCGACCGTTAGGGATATAACCAATGGCGGCCTTGCCATAAAACGGTAGCAGATGATGTTCACACAGCGAATAGAACGTGATGTCGCGCTCGATAACCAAATCGTTCGAAGCGACGGCAAAGGTTTTGGACAGGTGCTCCTCGGCACTCTGGTCCATGCCGCCGGCGATCTCACCATACATACGGGCAACGCGCGCCGGGGTCTCCAACAGGCCCTCACGAGTTGGGTCCTCCCCTATGCCCTCAAGCAACAGCTTAATGGCGGCCTCGACTTTTTCCTGATCGACCATCTGGGCCTCACTTTTCCGATTTCACGTTCGCGCTATGGTACCACGCCCTCCGGCATCGACCACAAGCTACATAGTATGGGTCGAATAGACCGGATCATCACGCCAAAGTTCAACCGCATCACAAAGCGCAACGCCCTCGCGCTCAGCACGGGCGCGCGTAGCGTTCATATCGATCACGCGCTGGTTGCTCGAGCCCCTAAAGCGCAATGAGATATCATACAGATCCTGAACAAACGGGCCATCCACCAACATATCGAGGCAGGCAAGGATACGGTCCGTGACCTCGGTATGGTGGCGGCCTCCCGGCATAAGCTCCTCGAGCACATCGCCGGTGAAGCACCAAATAGTCTTCCCCGACCCCGCTGGATAGGCCGCGCGAACACGCTCGACAAAATCAACGAGTCCCGCCTGATTCTCGGGCTCCATAGGCTCGCCGCCCAGAATCGTCAGGCCGTCAATAAAGGGATGATCGAGGCTCTCGATAATCTTGTCCTCGACGGCACGATCAAACGGCTCGCCCGCGGCAAAGTCCCACGCGACGGAGTTAAAGCAATTCTTGCAGCCACGACGGCACCCGCTCACAAACAGAGAAGTGCGGACGCCTTCTCCATCAGCAATGTCGAAATACTTAATGTTCGCGTAGTTCATAGGTAACTCTCCCGGGAGGCCGGGACATATCATCCCGTCCTCAAACATTCTCGGCCTTCGGCCTGCGAAACTGCGGGCGGGACGATATGTCCCGGCCTCATGCAAAGGGTAACTCAATGAACGAAGCGAACATCGAGTATAGGGT
>CABMPS010000210.1 GCA_902388545.1 uncultured Collinsella sp. | reverse complement strand
AAACCACCACGAAGGCGCCCGTCCCCTTTGTGGTGGTTTTCGCTATCATGGAGAACGTTGAATTTCTACGAAGGAGCAGGGCATATGGCGATTCTTTTGGGATGCGATTCCGTCAGCCTAGAGTTTCCCACCAAGCATATTTTCGATAGCGTGACGCTCGGCGTGGGCGAGGGCGACCGCATTGGTATTGTCGGTAAAAACGGCGACGGCAAGTCGACGCTGCTGAGCGTGCTCGCCGGCACGCTGGAGCCCGATGACGGACGCGTGACGCACCGCCGCGGCATCACGATCGGTCTACTCGGCCAAAAGGACCAGCTTGTCGATACCGATACCGTGCATCATGCTGTCGTCGGTGACACGCCTGAGTACGAGTGGGCCTCGAGCCCGCGTACACGTCAGATCCTCACTGGCCTTATTAGCGATGTGCCCTGGGAGGGCATGGTGGGCGAGCTTTCGGGCGGCCAGCGCCGTCGTGTGGACCTCGCGCGCCTGCTGATCGGTGACTACGACGTGCTCATGCTCGACGAGCCCACCAACCACCTGGACATGCGTACCATCAACTGGCTTGCACGCCATCTTAAGGCTCGCTGGCAGCGCGGCCAGGGCGCCATGCTCGTGGTCACGCACGATCGCTGGTTCTTGGACGAGGTCTGCACTAGCATGTGGGAGGTCCACGACGGCCAGGTCGACCCCTTCGAGGGCGGTTACTCCGCATATATCCTTCAGCGCGTGGAGCGCGACCGCATGGCCGCGGTTACCGAGGAGCGCCGTCGCAACATGGCGCGCAAGGAGCTTGCATGGCTGAGCCGTGGCGCCCAGGCCCGTTCCACTAAGCCCAAGTTTCGCGTGGAAGCCGCCCGCGAGCTGATCGCCGACGTGCCGCCCGTGCGCGACGAGCTGGAGCTCAAGCGCCTCGCCGTGAGTCGCCTGGGCAAACAGGTCATCGACGTGATCGACGTGGACGCCGGCTATGCCGATACCGACGGCGCGCCCAAGCAGGTGCTCTCCGATGTGACCTGGCTTATCGGCGCGGGCGACCGCTATGGTCTGCTGGGTGAGAACGGCGCCGGCAAGTCGACCTTGCTCGACGTGATTCAGGGCAAGATCGCGCCCCTGCGCGGCCGCGTGAAGATCGGCCAGACGGTGCGCTTTGGCGTGCTGTCGCAGCAGCTCGAGGAGCTCGAGCCCTACATGGGTGACACGATCCGCGAGGTTCTGAGCAACTATAAGAAGTATTATGTCATCGACGGCAAGGAGACCTCGCCCGAGAAGCTCTGCGAGCGCCTGGGCTTTACGACGCAGCAGCTCTGGAGCCGCATCGGCGATCTTTCGGGCGGCCAGCGCCGTCGCCTGTCGCTGCTGCTGACGATCCTGGACGAGCCCAACGTGCTTATCCTGGACGAGCCCGGCAACGACTTGGATACCGACATGCTGGCGATTGTCGAGGACCTGCTCGACGGCTGGCCGGGCACGCTGATCCTGGTGACGCACGACCGCTTCTTGATGGAGCGCGTGACCGACCAGCAGTGGGCGCTGCTTGACGGTCATCTGACGCATATGCCCGGCGGCGTCGACCAGTACCTGCGCCTGTGCAACGCTACTGCCGAGGGCGAGCCCGTGGGCGCGCCGAGCGCCAAGACCGGCACGTTCGACACCGGCGCCGCAGCGGTTGCAGCCGAAAAGCCCAAGTCGAGCGGCCAGCCCAACGGACTTTCCAATGCCGAGCGCCAGAAGCTCCGCCGCGAGGTGAGCTCGCTCGAGCGCAAAATGGAGACGCAGCGCGCCCGCGTTGAGGAGGCCGAGGCAGCAATGGCCCAGGTCGATCCCACCAACTACACGGCGCTGGGCGAGCAGCAGGCAAAGATCGACGAGGCCCACGCCGCCATGGACGAGTTGGAGATGGCGTGGCTCGAGGCGAGCGAGAAGCTCGAGGGCGAGGAGTAGGCGAGGATGATCAAGGCCGCGTTTTTCGATATCGACGGTACGCTGCTGAGCTTTAAGACC
The DNA here is from genome assembly GCA_902388545.1 of uncultured Collinsella sp. GTDB lineage: Bacteria > Actinomycetota > Coriobacteriia > Coriobacteriales > Coriobacteriaceae > Collinsella. The sequence continues at coordinate 1,304 of CABMPS010000210.1, read as the reverse complement.
CATCGGATTCCGGCGTCGGCGCAGCAGGTGCTCGACAGCTTTCGCGAGCAGGGGATCGCGTGCGTGATCGCCACGGGCCGTCCGACCTACCAGATGCCGGACTGGCTGTTCGACCTGGGCTGGGATGCGTACATCACGCTTTCGGGTCAGCACTGTTTTGATGCCAAGGGCGTTTACCGCAGCTGCCCGATCGATTCGGACGACGTCGCGGCGATTGTGGACCAGGTGGCGCAGGGGCGCTACGACTCGCTGTGCATGCAGGGCGAGAATTCGTTTGTGAACCGCCTGTCCGAGCGCGTGGTGACGGCTGGCAGTAACGCGGGGATTGTCTACCATGAGGAGCCGTTTGAGCACGCCTTTGACGCGCCGGTCTACCAGTTTTGCGCCTTTGTTGATCCGGCCGACGAGCATATCGTGACCGATTCCGTGTCGCATTCGCTCACTACGCGCTGGTGCGATCTGTTCTGCGATATTATTCCCGCTAACGGCGGCAAGGACCTGGGCGTGGCGGCGACGCTGGAGCGCTTGGGCATCGACGCGAGCGAGGCGATCGCCTTTGGCGACGGCGAGAACGACCTGTCGATGTTCTCGGCCGTGGGCACAAGTGTGGCCATGGGCAACGCGCAGGATACCGTGAAGGCCGCGGCGACCTACGTTACGACCGCCGTAGACGACGACGGCATTTACAGCGCCGCCAAGCACTTTGGGCTACTGTAGCTGCGGCCGGCACTTAGGGACGTTCCTTTTCTGCCGGCAGCTGGGGACACTCCTTGCGGGGCGTCCCCATTTTGTTTTCGTCCCGCATGTTTTGTGAAACACGGCTAACTTTTAGGCAAAGTAGTAAGACATGGGCAACTTTTGCGGTAAAGTAAATCAAGCAAAAGTATCCAAAGGCTAACTAGAAGCCATCGCGAAAGGCGGCCCATGGCCCTGCGTGAATCCGGAGAAGACTATCTCGAATCGATCTACGTTCTATCGGAACGTCAGGGCATCGTGCGCTCGATCGACGTTGCCGAATACTTGGGCGTAACCAAAGCAAGCGTCTCTAAAGCCATGGCGGCCTTGGAGAGCACCGGCTACGTGGAGATGGGCAAACGCGACGTGCATCTGACGGAACGCGGTCTTGAGGTTGCCCGTCAAATGTGGGAGCGCCACTGCTTTTTCGTGGGGCTGCTGGAGGATGCGGGTGTTTCGGCTGAGGTCGCGTCGCAAGAGGGCTGCCACATGGAGCACTGCCTGAGCGAGGAAAGCTTTGAGAAGCTGAGGGCGATGCTGGGACGGGACAGCGACCGGGACCAGTAGCC
>CABMPS010000209.1 GCA_902388545.1 uncultured Collinsella sp. | reverse complement strand
CGCCACCGGTGAGCGGCGGGTAGATGACGAGCAAGGCGCCAAAGCTAAAGCCGAGCAGAGCGAGCGCCACAAAGAACATGCTCTGCGTAAAGCTCATCGACATGATGACGAGCGCGACGATGGTCACGACAAGGCTGATGAGCAGCGACTTGTAGGCACCGATCTTGTCGATGATCTGGCCAAAGGAAAGGCGACCGACCAGGTTGGCGCAGGTGTTGACGGAGACGACCACGCCGCCGAGGGCGACGGCTGCGGCACTCGTGGGGTCGGCGAAGAGCTGGACGGCGGCGATGGAGGCAACCTTGCCCACAAGCAGGGTGCCGGCGGTGGCGGCAAAGGCGAAGGTGACGATGAGGACCCAAAAGCGCGGCGTCTTGACCATCTCGCCCGGGGTGAGGTCACCGAAGGTGCCGGCGTGCGCGCCGCCCTTGGGGGCCTCGAAGCCCTCGGGCAGCCAACCGGCCTCGGGGGCCTTCAGGAACAGGGCGGAGGCGGCAATCATCACAAAGAAGATGACGCCGAGCGCCTTGAGGGCGCCAAAGATGCCCAGGCTCGGGATGAGCAGCGAGGCGAGTACCGGGGATAGCACGGCGGGGCCGGCGGTCGAAGCGGCAAGGGTGATGCCGGAGGCGAGACCCTTCTTGTCGATGAACCACTTTTGGCCGGTGGTGAGTGCCGGGTTGTAGCCCAGGCCGTTGCCGATGGCGGCGACGAGCGAGAACCACAGGTAGAACTGCCACGGCTCGGTGACGGTGCCGGACATGAACCAGCCCAGGCCGTAGCACACGGCGGCAGCGATCACGACGTTGCGCGGGCCGATCTTATCGGAGATGCGGCCGGCGAAGATGCCCGTCACGGCCATGATGGTCTGAAAGACCGGGAAGGCCCAGGTAAGAGCGCTGGACCACTCGGGATAGACGGCGAGCAGGTTCTTGCTCACAACGGAATACAGCGCGATGGAGCTGATGAAGAACATGGTGACGCACGCGGCGGAAAGCACGACGGCGCGACCCTTGTTGGAGTTGGTGGAAGCCATTGGACTCTTTCTAATCGATACGGGGGAGGGGAGGGGCAAACGCCGCCTAGGTGCTTGCCCCGCGTCCCTTTCTACCGGGCTGGTTTACTGGTCAGTCGGCTTTGCGACGCCGGACTCATCGGACCAGAGCTCGACGCCCTTGTTCTTGAGGTAGTTGTCGGCAAAGGCGCGGCGGCCGCCGGGCTTGGCGGTGAGGTCGCCCATCATAGTCGTGCCGAAGAACACCCTTGTGGCGGGGATCGACCTTGATGGCGTCGCCGGTGGTAAAGTCTGAGCGCGTGGACGCCAGGAACATGACGGCGTTGGCGATATCGCTGACCTCGCCGATGCGACGCGTGGCGATGAGGCGGCTGCGGCTCTTCTCGACCTCGGGATCGGCGTAAAAGCTTGCCGACATGGGGGTCTTGACGAAGCAGGGCTCGACGCAGTTGGAGCGCACGCCGTAGGGACCCCACTCGGCAGCCAGCATCTTGGACATCATGTTGACGCCCGCCTTGGTGGAGCTGTACACGCCCGAGAACGTTTCGGGGGAGTGACTGGCGACGGTGGAGATGTGAACCAGGCGGCCCTGGCCGGCCTTGATCATCTCGCGACCAAAGCGCTGCGAGGTGATGAAGTAGCCGGTGAGGTTGACGTTGATGACCTCGTTCCAGTCGGAGAGCGGCAGGTCCTCCATGGCTGCGAAGCGCAGGATGCCGGCGGTGTTGACGAGAACGTCGACGCGGCCGAAGTTGGCGATGGTGGCGTCGACGGCGGCCTGAACCTCGGCCTCGTCGGTGGCGTTCATCTTGTAGCCCTCGGCGTGGATGCCAAACTCGGCAGCGAGGTCGGCGGCAGCGGCCTTGACCTTCTCCTCGTCCAGGTCGAGCAGGACGACGTTAGCGCCATTGCGGGCGAACTCGCGGCAAATCTCGACGCCCATGCCGCCGAGCGCTCCAGTCACAGCGCAAACATCGCCCTCGAGCTTAAGCCAATTGCTCATAGGAACTTCCCTTCTTATGCCTCCCGGTGGGTCGCTCCCATTAACCGACCCACGTGGTTTTCGCTGGTTATCGTATGCTTTGCATTTGCGCAGGTGAATTGCATATTTGTTAGAATGGCGTTAACCATAGGTTTACACTGTGCGATGCAGTTTATTCTCAATTGAGCGCATGACCTGCGAAAACAACCTCCTGTGGCACCATGTGGCCACGGGCGCGAAAACGGGAGATTGACGTGTACGATCGACGACTTGAGGCCATATCGGCCGCTGCGGAGCTGGGAAGCTTCTCGCGTGCGGCGGCACAATTGCGCGTGTCGACTCCGGCGCTCGTCAAGCAGGTGTCGGGCTTCGAGGCCGAGTTCGGCATCACGCTGTTCGAACGCTCGCACTCGGGCGTCAAAGTGACGCCGGCCGGCGCACTGCTGGTGGACGACGCGCGCTCGATCATGCGGCAGTCCGAGGACGCGCTGCGCCGTGCCCGACGCGCGGCGGGCGATGGCGGTGCCGTGCGCCTGGGCGTGTCGATGATGTGCCCGGGGCGCCAAACGCTGTCGATGTGGTCGGGCATCCACGATCTGGAACCGTCGCTGCGATTTGAAATCGTGCCGGTAAGCGATCTCTACGACGAGCGCGAGACCGTCATGCGTAGCTTGGGCCGCTTGGTCGATGTGGTGCAATCGAGTTTTTCTACCCCACGCTGGGGTGATGCCTGCCAAAAGCTCCGCATTGTCAACGTGCCGTTTTATATCGATCTGCCGCGCACGAGCCCGCTGGCGCGCAAGAATCGCATTACGGTTGCCGACTTGGAGGGTATGCGTCTGCGCGTACTGCGCCACGGCAACGACGCCATGGACAGCCTGCGCATCGATCTTTTGGCCGATGGCGGCGTGGACGTGATCGACGTGGACAGTTTTGACTTTGCGCTCTTTAACGAGGCGGAGGAAAAGGGCGACGCGGTGCTCACTTGCGGGGCGTGGTCGGGCGTGCACCCGGCTTTTGTAGGCGTGCCGTTCCTATGTGGCCGCGAGGTGCCGGTCTTCTTGCACTACCCGCTCGAGCCCACCCTCCAAGTACAAAAATTCGTCAACGCCATGGCCCAACTCCTCAAGTAGCTCATTTGGCGCGGGTAGTCTTTTTGGGACGGGGCTTTTTTAGCTACCCAATCTGGTGCCGTCGAAGCATGACGCCGTATTTGGCACAGGGTAGCTAAAAAGCCCCGTTCCAAAAAGACTAACAAAACGAGGCCCTGGTCAAACGGCCAGGGCCTCACAAACTTTTATTCCGTTCTAAATGACGGGCTGATTGCGCGCAGGAGGGTGCCCCGGGGCGGCGGGGTATTTCCTCCG
>CABMPS010000208.1 GCA_902388545.1 uncultured Collinsella sp. | reverse complement strand
GCCCGGCTGGCTCCACTGACACATACTTGGTGATGGCGACGGCTACGATAAACATGCCCAGCAGCGACAGGCCAATAGGCCAGTACCAGGCGAGGATGACACCCAGACCAACTGCGATACCCTTGCCGCCGTGGAAGTTGAGATAGGGCGAGAAGATATGGCCCCACACGGCTGCCAGGCAAATGACACCGAGCATCCAGTCGCCGGGGGCTCCGGGCGCCATGATGTTCGGCGGAAATCCATAGCCCACGCTCGCGATGAACGGACGGGCGATGACAACGCAGATGGCGCCCTTAAGGCAGTCGAGCAGCAGCGTGAGCGCGGCCACCTTGGGGCCGGCTACGCGCAGGGCGTTGGTGGTGCCGATGTTACCGGAGCCCGCCTTGCGAATGTCGGTGTGGTTAAACACGCGGCCCAAGATCAGGCCAAACGGAATCGCTCCGATAAAGAACGAGACCACGGCGCAGATGGCGGTCAGCAGAATCGGATTATGCATCCTTTTGCTCCTTCTTCCTAAAGAAGAGTCGAATGGGCGTGCCGGCAAAGTCGAAGGTCGAGCGCATGCGGTTCTCCACGTAGCGCTGGTAGGTGTCGTTGACCAGGTCACTGTGGTTGACGAAGAACGTGAACGTCGGCGGGTTGACGCCCGTCTGGGTCACGTAGTGCATGCGCAGGCGGCGCTTGCCGTCCACCACGGTATGACCGAACTCGCGCAGGTCGGTGAGGAACGCGTTGAGGCGCGAGGTGCTAATCTTCTGCGAGCGCGTCTTTTCGGCGGCGTCTACCATCGCCCAGATCTTCTCGACGCTGCGGCCGGTGAGCGCAGAGATGCGCAGGTACTGGGCCCAGGGAGCCATGACGCCCAGACGGCGGTCGATGGTCTCCATGCAGGCCTCGCGCTTACGGTCGTCGTCGAGCAGATCCCACTTGTTGAGCAGCACAACGATGGCGCAGCCGCGCTCGATGGCAAGACCCATGACCTTCTGGTCCTGCTCGGTAACGCCCACGGAGGCGTCGACGACGAGCAGCGCCACGTCGGCGCGGTCGATGGCGCGCAGGCCGCGGACCATGGAGTAGTACTCGATGTTCTCGTACACGGTGCTCTTCTTGCGAATGCCCGCGGTGTCGACCATGCGGTAGTGCTTGCCGTTACGCTCGACGACAGTGTCGATGGCGTCGCGCGTCGTGCCGGCAATGTTGGACACGATAGAACGGTCGGCGCCCAGGATGCGGTTGAACAGCGACGACTTGCCGGCGTTGGGGCGGCCGATGATGGCCACGTTCAGCGCGTCGGGGAACTCATCGGCGACCTCGTCTTCTTCCTCGGGAAGCAGGGCCACGATATCGTCGAGCAGGTCGCCCGTGCCATGGCCATGCAGGGCCGAGAGCGGCGTGGGCTCGCCGATACCGAGCGAATAGAACTCCCAGATGCTGTCGTTTTCGCGATCGGGGTTGTCGAGCTTGTTCACCAGCAGAAAGACCGGCTTGTCGCAGCGCTTGAGCATGCGGGCGACCGACTCGTCCTCTTCGGTGACGCCGGTGCGGCCATCGACTACAAACAGGATGACTGCGGCTTCCTCGGCGGCGGCGAGCGCCTGGTCGCGGATGGACGTTGCAAAGACGTCGTCGCTCTTGAGCGGCTCGATACCGCCCGTGTCGACGATGGTGAACTCGCGGCCGTTCCAATCGGCCGTGTGATACGAGCGGTCGCGCGTGACGCCGCGAGACTCGTGGACGATGGCGTCCGAGGTCTGGGCCAGGCGGTTAACGAGCGTGGATTTGCCCACGTTGGGGCGTCCGACGACGGCGACGATAGGTTTCATCTGCTCTCCTTTAATGGGTAGGTTCAGTGGAAGTGTTAGAGTCGGCAGGCACAATGCCAAGGATATGCTCCAGGGTATCGAGCAGCTCATGCGGCATGGTTGACACCACATGAACCTCGGCGCCGCGACTGGTAAGGCTTGCGAGTAAATCGTCACGATGATACTCGTCAAGCGTCATGCCGTCAGCGTTGAACATGAGCTTAGGCACAAAGAGCATAACCCCCGACAGATCTTGGGGCAGCTGCTCCAAGATGTCACACGCGACGATGAGGCCGGTCACGTCCACGTTGCCGCCAAAGTAGCGGTTCTTGATGGCCGTGACAGTGCCGGCGAGTCCCTGGGGCGACTCCACAAAGCGGGCCACCGTGTCGCGTGCGCTGGCGCCCGAGAGGCACAGCAGATGCTGGCTGCGGGCGGCGATGGCCTCGCGGACGCGGGCCAGACGCTCGGTATAGGCGGCAAGCACGTCGTCGGTCTCGTCTAGATACGAGCGGATCATGCCGATGCCGTCGTAGTACTGCGGGTAACCGTCGTAAAAGTCTGCCTCTGGAGGATCGATGCCGGCGTCCAGATAGAACTCGTCGCTCATCTGGAAGGTGTGGCGGCCAAAGCGCTCATAGGCGCGGTCCTGGAACGGTCGGATCATGGCAATGGTCTCGCGCGCCAGTTCGGGCTTGTCGCTGTATGACCAGCTAAAGCGGTTTTGGTGTTTGGTAAAACCGAGCGGCACAATGCCCAGGCTTGTGATTTGCTCGTGCTCCTCGCAAAAGCGCAGGGTCTTTTCCAGCTCCTCGCCGTCGTTCATGCCGGGGCACAACACGATCTGCGCGTGAATCTCGATGCCGGCGGCCATGATGGTCTCGAGTACGTCCATGCCTCGCTGGGCGTTACGGCCCATCATACGACGGCGGACGTCGGGGCTCACAGCGTGGACCGACACGTTCATGGGACTCATGTTGCGCTGGATGACGTTTTGCACGTCCTCGTCGGTGAGGTTCGTAAGCGTGACAAAGTTGCCTTGCAAAAAGCTTAGGCGATAGTCGTCGTCGCGAATATAGAGCGTGGAGCGGCCGCCCTTGGGGAGCATGGTCATAAAGCAGAACACGCAGGCGTTGACGCAGGTACGCATGCCGTCGAAGATGGGGCCATCGAACTCCAAACCCCAATCCTCGCCGGGAAAGCGGTCGAGCTCGACGGGGGTGACGGTGCCGTCGCGCGGGTCGAAAACCTCGAGGTCGACGGTATCATCGTCGGCCTCCCAGAGCCACACGATCATGTCGGTGAGCGCCTCACCGTTGACCGTGAGCACGCGCATGCCCGGCTCGATACCCACATCCCACGCGGGCGATTCGGGACGCACGTTCTTTACGAGCGCGCCCTCACCCGGCTCGGGGTCGCGGCTGCGCCCGTAATCGGCCACCTCGGCGGCGTATGCGGGTACGGTCTGGTCCATGGTTAGCGGCAAAGCTCCTTGATGCGCTCGACGGCGCGCTCGATGTGTTCTTGCGGGGTGGAGGCTCCGGCGGTGATGCCGATGTGGTGAGCGTCGGTAAACCACGCGGCTTGGAGCTCAGAAGCTTCCTCGATGTGATACGTGCGCTCGCAGGCGT
>CABMPS010000207.1 GCA_902388545.1 uncultured Collinsella sp. | reverse complement strand
CTCTGCTCAAATCGAAGAGGCGTCTGACAGCCTTGTTGCTGTCGAGAAGCGCATGGTTGCCGCCGGAAACAACCCGCCGGTTTCGAAAGTCGTGATCATCGGGTTTGGTTCGCAAGCCTATGTTACCGAGCGTGGCGTCCAAGTTGTTCCGCTGGATGTTCTCGCGCCGTAACGCGACGGTCGAAGCGGGACGGACGCCACCATTGCGCGCGAGGACACGGCATCATCGATGATGCGGCGGCCACATTCGGCAAAGAGTGTCCCCAACGACTAGTCGTTTAGGAACGCCCCCAATGACTAGGTAGAAAAACGCCCGTCGGCGGTGGTGCCGGCGGGCGCTGCTGTGCGATATGTCGCGTTGTGGGCTTAATGCCTCATAAAGTGGTACTCGATCACATTGCTGTAGGGGTGACCCGGGCCCACAATGCCCTGCGGGAACAGCGGCTGGTGCGGCGTGTCGGGGTACATCTCTGCCTCGAGGGCAAAGCCGGCGCCCCAGCCATAGTTGGCATCGTCCTTGGCGTGCTCGTCACCCAGCCAGTTGCCGGTGTAGAGCTGCACGCCCGGGGCGGTGGTGTAGTAGTCCAGCTCACGGCCGGTCCACATCTCCTCGACGTGCATCGCGCGGCGCAGATTACGGCCGTACTGATAGCCATCGATGCACAGACAGTGATCGTAGCCACGGGCGTGCTTAATCTGCGGATCGTCGGCCTCCATGCCAGGCGCGACGGGGCGCAGCTCGCGAAAGTCAAACGGCGTGCCCTCGACCGGAGCGATCTCGCCGGTGGGGATGCTCTGCTCGTTGATGGGCAGGTAGTGGGCAGCGTTGGCAACAAAGAAGTGCTCACAGTCCATGCCGGCGTTATGACCGGCAAGGTTAAAGTACGTGTGGTTGGTCATGGACACGTAGGTGGCGCGGTCGCTCTCGCAGCCATACTCGATACGGAAACGTCCGGTGCGCGTCACGGTAAACACGGCCGTAAAGGTGCGGTTGCCGGGAAGGCCAAGCTCGCCATCCTCAAGCGAGGTGGTCATGCGCACGGCATTGTGGACCTCGTCGAGTTCAACATCCCATACACGCTTGTGCAGACCATGCTCAAGATCGCTGTGCAGGTTGTTGGCGCCTTCGTTGGCGGGCATATGCCAGTCCGTGCCGTCGATGGCGATCGTGGCGCCCGCGGTGCGGTTTGCCACGGGGCCGATGGTCGCGCCAAAGCAGGCGGGATTGTCAAAGTAATCCTCGAGCTTGTCGAAGCCCAGCACCACATCGCGCACGCTGCCGGGAATGTCGGGCACATCGATACCCAGCACGGTGGCGCCATAGTCCATAATGCGAACGCAGATCTCGGGCCCGTTGAGGGTGTAGCGATGAACGGGGGTACCGCACGGCGCGGTGCCGAAAAACTCGGAAGTGATCATTTGGTTCCTAACATCGAGGTATTTCTGCCAAACTGTAGCGCGAACAGGCGAGATTATCACTACACCCCACTAAAGCAGGGGGTATTTTTCTCAAAAAAGTGATGATTGGAGCTGTGTGGGCGTTCATTTTTGACGCGTACGAGTCTGATACAATTTGTTCGTTACTGTTTGAATGATATGCGCACAAAGAACGGCGAGGATTCATCGTGATTAAGGCAGAGCGACAGGATAAGGTTCGTCAACTGCTCGAGGAGCAGGGCACGGTCTCGGTCAAGGAGATTTCGGATGCGCTGGGCGTTTCGGACATGACGATTCGCCGCGACCTCGAAGAACTTGCGAGCCTGGGCGAGATCGAGCGCGTGCACGGCGGAGCCCGTAGCGCGCAGGGCCGTCCCCACGCTATGTTGCGCCATGAGTATTCGCACAGCGAAAAGCGCACTAAGCATGCCGAGGAAAAGCTGCAGATCGCGCGCCGCGCTGTGGAGCTTATCGAGGAAGGCTCGACCATCTTCTTGGGTACGGGCACCACGGTTGAGCAGATGGCCTCGATGCTGCCGGCGTTTCGCCTGCGTATCGTGACCAATTCGCTTTCGGTGTTCAACCTGCTCGAGGAGCGCGAGGACTGCGAGCTGTGCCTCGTGGGCGGTATGTACCGTCGCCGCACTGCCGCTTTTGTGGGGCCGACGGCCGAGGATACCCTACGTGCGCTGGGCATCGATGCGGCGTTTATCGGCGCCAACGGTATCTTGGACGGTGACGTATCCACGTCCAACATGGACGAGGGCCGTATCCAGCAGCTCGCCTTTAGCAAGGCGGACTCGCGCTATCTGATCGCCGACTCCAGCAAGATCGGCAAGCGCGATTTCTATACCTTCTGCCGTCTGGACAATTTGGACGCCGTGGTGTGCGAGCCGGATATTGCCGACGAGGACCGCACCGCCATCGAGGAGCACACGCAGGTCATCTGCTAGCTCGCGTTGCCGGAGATATTGTTTGTTTTGACCATTTCAATGGTCGGTATTTTTGTAGCTATAAGGTCATTTATAGGTCGGTATTTTTGTATTATTAGATATATCTGAAGGTCGGTATTTTTGTAAACTAGCAGGTAAATTATGCTGAGGTGAGATTATGTTTAAACGAAAGGCATATGATCGTCTGCAGGAGTGGAAAGAACGCTCGCAAGGGCGTACCGCGGTGCTTATTGAGGGTGCAAGACGCGTTGGCAAAACAACGCTCGTCAAGTGCTTCGCGCAAAATGAATACAAGGACTATCTGTACATTGACTTTTCGGCTATCAGCAAAGCCACGCTCGATATATTTCTGAACCATCGTGAAGATATCGGTCTTTTTTTACGCATGCTTCAGCTGCAGTACGGCAAGGCTCTCGTGCCGAGAGAGTCACTGGTCATTTTTGATGAGGTGCAGCGGTTTCCCATCGCGCGTGAATACATAAAGCATCTTGTGGAAGACGGGAGATTTGATTACATCGAGACGGGCTCTCTCGTCTCCATCAAAAAGAGTGTTGAAAGCATTGTCATTCCGTCAGAGGAAGAAAGAATCCCACTCGAGCCCCTCGATTTTGAGGAGTATCTTTGGGCGACCGGAAAAGATCTTTATGCAGAAGAGATCCGTAAAGCGCGCGAATCTCGGACCGCGCTCCCGGACGGCGTTCATGCTACGTGTATGAGACTGTTTGATGAGTATATGCTTGTCGGCGGTATGCCTCAGTCGGTCGACTCCTTTGTGGCTGAGAATGATTTTAGAGGATGCGACAGGGTTAAACGGCAGATTATCGCACTGTACAGGGAGGACATTGCCAAGTTTGGAGGTTCGGACGCTAGACGTGCGCGGGCGGTTTATGATGACATTCCGGGTCAATTATCTGCGGCAAACAAACGGTTTAAATTTGGCAGTTTGGAGAAGGGGTCCCGTTTTGAGACATATGAGTCGGCGTTAATCTGGCTTGAGGATGCGCGACTGATTAACCGTTGCTATTTATGCAGCGACCCGAGCGTGGGTT
>CABMPS010000206.1 GCA_902388545.1 uncultured Collinsella sp. | reverse complement strand
GGTCGCGGTCGCGTGCGTGGACCCAAGATCACGCGCTCCGAGGTCGATGCCGCCGTCAACGCTGCCTTTGAGGCCGATGCACGTTTCCACGAGGACATCCAGACCATGGGCGAGGAGGCTCTTAAGTGGGTCGAGGACCACGGTGGCCACGGCATTGTGCTCGCCGGCCGCCCCTACCACAACGACCCCGAGATCAACCATGCCCTGCCCGAGCTTATCTCGAGCTTTGGCTTTGCGGTCTTTACCGAGGATTCGCTTGCGCACCTGGTGAAGCCCGAGCGTCCGATTCGCGTCGTCGACCAGTGGATGTACCACAGCCGCCTCTACGCCGTCGCCCGTTTTGTGACCATGCGCAACGATCTGGACCTGATCCAGCTCAATTCCTTCGGCTGCGGCCTGGACGCTCTGACCACCGATCAGGTGCAGGAGATCCTGGAGGCCAGCGGCAAGATTTACACCGTGCTCAAGATCGACGAGGTTTCGAACCTGGGTGCCGCGCGCATCCGCATCCGCTCGCTCATGGCCGCGCTTAAGGACCAGGAGGCCGAGCGCTTGGCCGAGGCCACGGCCGCGGGCGAGGCTTACGAGCAGGGCGATGCCGCGCCAGTGGCGCCTTCCACGGATGCTCCCGCGTTTGCGAGCCGCAAGTACACGTTCGAGGCGCAGCGTGAGAGCACCTCGACCGCATGGGCCAAGGTGCCCTTTACCGAGCAGATGCGCGACGAGGGGTACACCATTCTGTGCCCGCAGATGGCACCGATCCACTTTGACCTGGTCAAAGAGGTGTTCCGTGGTGCCGGTTACAACCTGGAGCTGCTTCCCTCGACCGATCACGACGCCGTCGAGGCAGGCCTGCGCTACGTGAACAACGACATCTGCTACCCGTCGATTTTGGTAACGGGCCAGATTATGGAGGCTATCGAGAGCGGCCGCTATGACCTGTCCAAGACGGCCGTGGTCATCAGCCAGACCGGTGGCGGCTGCCGTGCCACCAACTACATCGCCCTCATTCGCAAGGCCCTGCGCGAGAGCGGTCACCCCGAGATCCCCGTGATCTCGCTTTCGGCCGTGGCGCTTGGCGAGGACAACCCCGGCTTTAAGCTGACGCCGGCGCTGCTTAAGCAGGCGGTCTACGCGGTGCTCTTTGGCGACGTGATGATGCAGATGCTCTACCGCTGCCGCCCGTATGAGGCCACGCCCGGTGCCGCCAACGCGCTCTACGAGGAGTACATGGCGCGCGCTCGCAAGCTGGCACCCAAGTTCAACAGGCATAACTACACCAAGCTGTGCCGCGAGGCCATCCGCGCGTTCGACACCATGCCGCTTGTGGGCGAGGGCACCAAGCCGCGCGTGGGCGTGGTCGGTGAGATCCTGGTCAAGTTCCACCCCACGGCCAACAACCACGTGGTCGACGTGATCGAGCGCGAGGGCTGCGAGGCCGTGGTGCCGGGTCTGCTCGACTTCTTCCTGTACTCCATGAGCAACGCCGAGCTGCAAAAGGACGAGCTGGGAAGCTCTGCAACGACGCGTGCGGGCATGCAGGCGCTCATCAAGCTTGTGGACTGGATGCGCACGCCGGTGGAGGAGATGCTCGAGAAGTCCCGCCGCTTCGAGGCACCCGAGCGCATCGGCACCATGGCCGACAAGGCCCGCACGGTGCTTTCGGTGTGCAACAACATGGGCGAGGGCTGGCTGCTCACGGCCGAGATGCTCGACCTGATTGACCATGGCGCGCCCAACATCATCTGCACGCAGCCCTTCGCGTGCCTGCCTAACCATGTGGTGGGCAAGGCCGTGATCAAGGAGCTGCGCCGGCAGCACCCTGAGAGCAACATTGTCGCGGTGGACTACGACCCCGGTGCATCCGAGGTCAACCAGCTCAACCGCATTAAGCTCATGATCAGCGTGGCCAAGGAGAACATGCGCGCCGGCAAGGGCTTTAAGCTCGAGAAGGTGGCGCCGCTCGCGATGGACGAGGTCACCGGCCAGATGCGTGCCCATGATGGCTGCGTGAGCTGCGGACCGGCCAGCGAGGAGGCCGTTGCATCGGTCGCCAAGCGTCTGGGACGCGGCATTAAGAAGTAGTTGGCCTGCTTTGGGCTAGATATGAGGCAAACGGGTGGTAGCCGTACCGGCTGCCACTCGTTTTTATTGCACATATGTTGCGTAAATAGCGTTGCAGGCGCCTTCAGCGGACTCGGATTTCGGAAGTATGCGGCAAAATTTGAATAGGCCGAGCACACTGGATATACCCAAGCTTTGTACCTGCGGTTTTATTGGTGAAAAACCGGGGTGTGCTCGAGGGCTCCGGAATTTGCCGCATACTTCCGAAAACAACGTCTCGGTGGCACCAAAAATTGCCTCCAGAACCCTGAGATAATGAACATATGTAGCCGTTCGCCGCAAATTATCGTCCGTTCATGGAACCTATCTCCAACGAGTTGTAACCATATGGTTTGATGTTGGAAACATATGATTGCCGGCAGGCCGTAGGTGACGTTTGCCCTGATATCGGAGGTACCAAGTATGTTTCGTGCTCCGTTAAACAAGCATCGGGCTGGCTAACATGAGCCGCCGTTTTGTCTCGATAACCCTTGCAGTGGTTTGCCTGGCAGTGCTTCTGGGCGCTGCAGGGCAGTTTGCTATAAATCGAGAAACATCCTATATGCAGGAATGCGTTTCCGAAGGCTTTGCCATTGATGGTTACTATCGGGATGACAAAACGAGTCGGGAAACCCTGGCTTTTCTTGAGGAGGACAACTGTCGATGGCAGCTGGTCGACCAAGACGGAATCTGCACAGACGGGCAGTTTAAGCGTACGGATGACCCCAACATCCTGATATTAAAGAAGGAAAACGGTGAAGAATTCGGTACGGTCCACGTGGCGTACTTGTCACGCCGACGCGAGCAGGGTCAGCTCTATCTATTTAGAGATAGTAAAGTGACTCGATTTTATCTGGTGAGCACCAAGCCTGCGTTTACGGTGGAGTCTGGCGATGTCGATGCGGACAGTTGATTCACGGCAATAAAACAGAGAGCGGGGCGTGGGCGTGAACTGCACCTCGCTATTTGCTCGTGTCCGTATCGCGTCTGCGCCTCGTCGTAACTTGCGTCCGTGCGAGCATTCATCCCGCGCCGGCATCACTTCACATCGAACTCCACGCGATCGAGCTCGGGCACGTTGAGGTCGATGAGCTTGCGGGCAACGCGGCGGTCGTATGCCCCAAGCGCCTCGCCTGTCGTCACATGGGCGACAATCTCGCGCTCGACGATGCCTTCCTCGTCCCCTTCGGTGGCCGAGGTCTCGACGGCGACGGTGTAATCCTTAAAGCCCGGCAGCACCGCGGCAAGCTCGCGTGTGGTCTCGGTGACGCCGTAGCCGTCCTGCACGCCGACCTGCGCCGAGCCAATGGACCCCGCGGTCATGACTATGCAGGGGATGGCAAAGATCACCGTACCCACGATGATGCGGCGGCGCACCTTGTGTGACAGCTCA
>CABMPS010000205.1 GCA_902388545.1 uncultured Collinsella sp. | reverse complement strand
CGAGCTCCACACCGCAAGCGCGCCGCACGCCAGCGACGGCACGCCCATCTACCGCGGCGCCTGCCGAGGCCTTTCTGCCGAGGAGGTTACCCGCCGCAGCGCCCTGCGCGCTCCCGCCACGCGCCTGCGTGTGCCCGCCGTCGACGACCTCGCCGGCGACGTGATCGAATTCGTTGACCGCACGTACGGAGCCCAATGCGAGGCACTCGCCACCGAGTGCGGCGACTTTTTGGTGCGCCGCAGCGACGGCGTGTTTGCCTATCAGCTGGCCGTGGTGGTCGACGACGCTGCCATGGGCGTCACCGAGATCGTACGCGGATGCGACCTGCTTGGTTCCACGCCGCGCCAGATCTATCTGCAACATCTGCTGGGACTGCCCACACCGCGCTACGCGCACATCCCGCTGCTCATGTCGCCGGACGGCCGCCGCCTTTCCAAGCGCGATCGCGATCTGGACCTGGGCGAGCTCCGCACCCGCTTTGGCACACCCGAGGCACTGTTGGGATGGCTCGCCGGGCAAACAGGCATCGCGCCGGACACCACGCCGCGTACCGCCGAGCAGCTGGTCGAGCACTTTAGCTGGGACGTCATCCGCGCGCACCGCGAGAACATCACCGTAATGGCCGAGTAGTCAAACGCCCTGCCCCCTTCACTACCCCCCCCCGACGAGTGCGTAATTCTGTATCTTGTTATGTACGGAATAGTTCCGTACAATGATGCAAAGGAGGTTTTACCATGCCAACGATTGAGAAACAGCGCCGTATGGATCTAAGGCTGACCGAGCGTCAACGCCTTACTTACGAGCGCGCCGCGGCCTTGCGCGGGCAAACTCTCACCCAATGGGCCACGGCTCACCTTGACGAGAGCTCCGCACGTGACATCGCCGAGGCGTCAACAACCTATCTTTCTCCTGATGGTTTTGATGCATTTTGCGAAATGCTCGACTCACCCATGCCCCAAGCCGCAAAAGCGTTGCTCGACCGTAAAGCGATTTGGGAATGAGCACGTTTACCAAGCCCGTTCAACTCCCCGTTGGTCAAGGCATCGAGGCTTTCCACTGCGGTAATACCCTTGTAGACGGATGGGCTAAAAACAGATCAGCCTCGGCGCGAAGAAGAGGGTCGGCGGTTATATACGCATCGTATTACGACGGCGCAGTCGCCGGGTTCTATACGCTATGTACGCACTCCGTAGCTCGCGAAAATGTTGACGGAGGATGGTTCGTTCGGAACTCCCCCTCCCAAGTTCCCGCAGTGTTGCTTGGAATGATGGGGGTTGATGAGAAATTCAAGGGGCTTGGTCTGGGAGCATCGTTGCTCAAAGATGCCATCGAAAACGCCTTAAAAATTTCTGCCCTAGCGGGAGCGCGAGCTTTGGTTGTCGATCCAGTAGATGATGAGGCGGCAGCGTTCTATGCGCATTTCGGCTTTGCAGCCCTACCCGGCACCAACCGAATGGCGTTGAAACTCTAGACCGCCAGCAGCATCTCCTCCAGCTCCCAGTATGTCTTAAGTTACCCTACAGATAATGACTATTGCCAAAATGTAGGGTAACTACCCAAGGCATCATACGAAGAGCTCGCTATGCCTGCCCCTACGCAACGTCCCAGGGCTGGAGCTCGCCGCCCAGGCGAACGATGCAGTCGTAGAGCACGGTGTGGCGCTCGGCCGGGTTGGCATCCCGATGAAAATGCCCGTAGTACCAGCGCTTGTAGTCCAAGCGATCTTCCAGCTCGTCGAAAAATGCCGTAAGCCGATCGACAGCTGGATAATTCCAGCCAGGTGCCGGATAGAGCGTGGGCGAGAGCATGCGCGTGGAGCAGGTGTGGGTGATCACGTAGTCGACCTTCCAGCCCACGCTATCGAGCTTTGCCCGCGCCTCCTCAAAGTTGCGCTCGCCCGGCAGCTCCTGCGGCCACCAGCTGGAATACGGGATGCGGTATTCCTTGTCCACACTCGTGGCGCCGCCCATGGTAAAGATCGTCGACCCACCGAGCTCAAAAACCTCGCCGCGCGTCAGGCGCCGTATAGGCGAGGTGTCCGACAGGCGTTGCGTCAGTCCACCGTGCCACAACTCCAGGGGGCGCTCCGCCCAATGGTCGTAGCGTTCGTGGTTGCCGTCGACGAACAGCACGGTATAGGGGCGCGACTCCAGCCAGGCGATATCGGCGCATTCCTCGGCAGAAAAATCCCACGGAAAGCCAAAGTCTCCCGCGATAATCAGATAGTCGTCGCTCGTCAGACTATCCCCAAGCTCCCAGTCGCGGAGCTTTTGCATGTCGATGCCACCGTGGACATCACCCGTCACATAAACCGTCATCGGATCACCACTTCCCTCTTATAGGCTTCGAGATCGTGCTCGATCTGCTCGTCGCCCGTGGCGTTGACCCACCACGGCCATTTAACGCAACACGCCGGCTCGTCGACCTGCGCAAACCACGACTTGAGCTCCTCCAGGCTCACCGGGGCGTAGCCGTTAGCGTCCACGCCCACGTCATAGCGCAGCAGCCCCTGCCTAAGGTTGAACGTGTTGTACGCGCCGCCGCAGCTGTGGATATGTCCGTGAAGATGCCAGCCGCCGTGCGACATGCCTTGCCAGTCGACCATGGGATAGTGGCTCAGCACGATTTTTTGGCGGTCGATCTTGAGCACACAAATGGGCGGCTCGACGATAAAAGCATCCGCCACCGCAGGCTGCGTCCAGTCTTTGTCGTGGTTGCCAGGCAGCAGATGGACGTGCTTGCATGCAATGCTCTTACGCAGCTCGTAGGCGTCTTGCACCGTCATCTTAAAGCTGAAGTCGCCCAGAATATAAAGCTCGTCGTCCAAAGCGACCTTGCTATTAATGTTGGCGACCATGGCGTCGTTCATCTGCGCACCAGTCGACCAAGGCCTGTCGGCGAGCCGCAGCATGTTCTCGTGTCCAAAGTGGGTATCGCTGGTAAACCAGATCATGGGAACCTCCTAACGCTGTTGCCCAGAATTTCCACTCGCCGCCCCACCCTACTCATCGGTGCATCGCGCCTCAATCGGCACGATATCTTGGTAGATCAGGCGATGCTTGTCGTCGCGCCATTCATCGTCATGGTAATGGCCAAAGAACCAGGTGCGGTAGTCGAGTCGCCCGTCGAGCTCGCCCAAAAAGGCCTGCAGCGAATCGTCGTAGAACTCGCGATTGCACTCCATGCACAGCTCGTCTGCCAAATCGACCGGCGCCTCGTGAGTCACAACATAGTCGACCTTCCAGCCCACACGATCGAGCGAGGCGCGACAGTATTCCATCTCGCTCTCACTCGGCATTTCCTCGGGCCACCACGTCTTTCCCTCCCGGCGCCACTGTTTGTCATGGCTCGCGGCGCCACCCATGGCGAGCACCGTGTTCCCCGCGATGTCGAACACCTCTCCGCGCATCAGGTGCAGCACATGCGGGCGAGCCTCGTGAACGAGGCCCCCGTTCCACTCTCGGATCGGCAGCCCCGCCAGCATGTAAGTATTGTATAAGCCTTGCGCAC
>CABMPS010000204.1 GCA_902388545.1 uncultured Collinsella sp. | reverse complement strand
GGCCAGCATCCAGGACTGCACCCCCATTCCGCACAACGGCTGCCGCCCCAAGAAGCGTCGCCGCGTGTAACTGAAAGGATCGTATCAATATGGCAATCGACAGGACTCCTGTTCTTAAGCGCTGCCGTCAGCTCGGGATCGATCCCGCTGAGCTCGGTTACAGCAGCAAGAAGGAATCTATCCGTCAGCCCAAGCGCCGTCGCAAGGAATCTGAGTACGGCATGCAGCTGCGCGAGAAGCAGAAGGTCAAGTTCATCTATGGCGTTCTGGAGAAGCAGTTCCACGGCTACTTCAACAAGGCCCGTAAGATGAACGGCGTCACCGGTGAGAACCTCATGATCATCCTTGAGTCTCGCCTTGACAACGTCGTCTTCCGTCTTGGCTTCGCCCGCACCCGCAAAGAGGCTCGTCAGTCCGTCCGTCACGGTCACTTCACCGTGAACGGCAAGCGCGTGGATATTCCGTCCTACCGCGTCAAGGCCGGCGACGTCGTCGCAGTCGGCGAGAAGTTCCGTGACCTCCTCCCCATCAAGGAGGCTCTGATTTCCTCCGAGCGCTTTGAGGTCCCTGGCTGGCTCGAGGTCGATATCGAGAAGCTGTCTGGTAACGTGCTCGCTCTGCCGACGCGTGAGCAGATCAGCGGTGATATCAACGAGCAGCTCATCGTCGAGCTCTACTCTAAGTAGTCCATCCGGGCTGCTGAGGCTGGAGGTAATACATGTCAGAATTCATTAGGCCTCAGGTTCAGGTCGAAGAGATCAACGAGACGTCTGCTCGTGTCTCCGTCGAGCCGCTCGAGCGTGGCTACGGCGATACGCTGGGTAACTCCCTTCGTCGCGTTCTTCTGTCCTCGCTCGAGGGTGCCGCCGTCGAGGCTATTCAGATCGATGGTGCGCAGCACGAGTTCATGACCATCCCTAACATGGTCGAGGATGTTACCGACATCGTCCTGAATGTCAAGGGTCTTGTCTTCAGGGCTCTCGGCACGACCGACGAGGCGACCGCCACCATCTCGGTTGACGGCCCCTGCGAGGTCACCGGTGCGGACTTCTTTATTCCGTCCGAGTTTGAGCTGGTCAACCCCGAGCAGCACATCGCTACGCTCACCGAGGGTGGCCATCTCACCATGAGCATGCGCATCGGCTATGGCCGCGGCTATGTTTCTGGCGAGGCCAACAAGCGCGACAACGATCCCATCGGTGTGATCCATGTCGACTCGCTGTACTCGCCGGTTTCCCGTTGCGCCAAGCTCGTTGAGGCTTGCCGTGTCGGTCAGCATACCGACTACGACCGCCTTGTCCTCGAGATCGAGACCAACGGCTCCATCGCCCCGCGCGACGCCGTGGTCCAGGCTGCCAATATCATCAACCAGCATATGGCCGCCTTTATGAACCTTGCCGAGACCCCCGAGGTCGAGGAGGAGGCTTCGATCTTCGCTCCCGAGGTCACCAACGACAACGCCGAGCTGGACAAGCAGATCGAGGATCTGGACCTTTCCGTCCGTTCCTACAACTGCCTTAAGCGCGCCAGCATTCACTCGGTCCGTCAGCTCGTTGAGTTCTCGGAGAACGATCTGCTCAACATCCGTAATTTCGGTGTTAAGTCGATCGAGGAAGTGAAGGACAAGCTTGAGTCCATGGGCCTGAGCCTGAAGGCTTAATGCTTCGCATATTTGAGGAGAAACTAGACCATGCGTCACAACGTTAAGAAGGGCCTTAAGCTCGGCACCGATGCGAGCCACACCAAGGCCATGAAGAAGAGCCTTGCTAAGGCCCTCTTCGAGAACGACCGCATCAAGACCACCGAGACCCGCGCTAAGGCGCTGCGTTCGGTCGTCGATCCGATCATCACTTGGGCCAAGAAGGGCGACCTGCACTCTCGTCGTCTGGCTATCGCCAAGCTCGGCGATAAGCAGCTCGTTGCCGAGATCTTCGACAAGGCTGCTCAGGGCATGTGGCAGGATCGCAACGGCGGTTACACCCGCATCATGAAGCTCGGTAACCGTAAGGGCGACAACGCTCCCATCGTTATCATGGAGCTCGTCACCGAGCCTTGCACGCCTAAGGCCAAGAAGGCTGCTCCGGCCCCCAAGAAGGCCGCTGCTCCCAAGAAGGTCGAGTCTGTCGAGGAGACCGCTGCCGAGGAGGCTCCTGCTGAGGAGACCGCTGAGTAGACATTCCGTCTGCATAGGCTATATTCGAGGGGTACGTTCGCGTACCCCTCTTTTTTTGTCGCGATACCGTTGCTTGTTTGTTGGGAGCGCCCATGACTGCGCCGTCTGATTTCAATTCGATTTCCGAGCTTGACGCCACGCTCGTATTTCGCGTGGCCTATGATGGCTCGTCGTATAGCGGATTTGCCGAGCAGCCGGGACAGACGACGGTTGCGGGTGAGCTACGTCGAGCCATCGAGACGCTGCTTCGCCGCCCGATCGATCTGACGTGTGCGGGGCGTACCGATGCCGGCGTGCATGCCGTGGCTCAGTACATCAGCGTGCCCGTAACGGACGCTGAGCTCGCTTGTACGCGCCGTAGGTGGCTGCGGGCTATGGATGCCCTGCTGCCCAAAGATATCGCCATAAACGAGGTCTACAAGGCCCGTAAAGGCTTTTCTGCGCGTTTTGACGCGCGTTCCCGTACGTATACGTACCGTATTGCCGATCGAGATGCGCGCCCCGTGCTGTCCCGCGGTGCCGTGTGGTGGCATCGCTATCCCTTGGATGTTGAGGCTATGTCTGCTGCCTGCCCCGCCCTGCTGGGCGAGCAGGACTTTAAAAGCTTTTGCAAGGTTGCTTCGGCCGTTGGCAAGCCCACGCATCGCTGCGTGATGCGTGCCGAATTTGGCCATGAGGTTGCGTTTGGCGAGGACATCCTGACGTTCACCATCGAGGGCAATGCGTTTCTGCATTCGATGGTCCGTACGATCGTGGGCACGCTTGTCGAGATTGGCATGCATCGCCGTGAACCCGAGTGGATGCGCGAGGCTATCGATGCTTGCGACCGTACCGCTGCGGGCCCCACGGCTCCTGCCTGCGGCCTTACGTTTATGGCAGTGGATTACGATCCCGCCGAGCTTGTCGTGCTCGACTAGGGGAGGGCTCGACGCGTCGTGCGTCGATACCTGCCATCTGTGGGCTGCGCGTGTGCAACATCTGTTCTTGGCGTGCAATACAACCGGTGTCTCATTGCTTTTATTGCCGGGGTGTACCATGAACGACAGTTTGATTCACTGCTGTCGAGAGGACGGATAACTTGGTTCGACGTGGCTCGCATCCGCGACTTTCGGTGATCCTTGTGGTAGAAGGTTCGCCCAGCTATGCGATGCGTGCGCTCGAGAGTATCCAGAACCAAGACCTCTACGATTTGCAGATTGTCGTTGTCTGTCGCGATGCTGCGCCCGGTGTGCGCCATTCGCTTCAAGTTGCTGCCGACAGGGACATCCATATTGATTTGATTGACGTCGAGGACGCGACGCGCGGCGCGTGTCTTTGTGCCGGTTTTGCTGCCTCGCGCGGCT
>CABMPS010000203.1 GCA_902388545.1 uncultured Collinsella sp. | reverse complement strand
GCGATGTTGTCGCGGATGTGCTGGCAGCTCTTGTGAAAGCCCTCGAGCTCGTACACGGACAGGTCGAGCGTGTAGACCTCCTCGACGCCCTCGGCACCGATCACGCACGGCAGGGAGGTAAAGATACCCTCCTCGCCATACTGGCCGGTCATGAGCGTGGAAGCGGAAAGCACGGCGTGCTCGTTGTGCAGCACGGCGGCGCAGACGCGCGCGGCGGAGTTGGCGACGGCGTATTCGGTGCACTGCTTGCCCTGGTAGGTCACATAGCCGCCCTTACGCGCGAGCTCCTCGACCTCCATGTGGTCAAAGGCGTACTTGTCGGGGTTCTCGGCCTGAAGCTCGTTGAGGTTTTTGCCGGCGATGGTTGCGGCCTTAAAGGCGGCAAGCTGGCTAAAGCCGTGCTCGCCGATCATGTAGGCGTCGATGGACTTGGGGCTCACGCCGACCTTCTTGGAGATCTCGGTGCGCAGGCGGGCGGAGTCCAGGCCGCAGCCCGAGCCGATGATCTTCTTGGGATCGTAGCCGGTCAGGTGCCACAGCTCGGTGCACACGACGTCGCAGGGGTTGGAGATGCTCACGAAGATGCCGTCAAAGCCGGCGTCGACGATGCGCTTGGCAAAGGTGCGGGCGGCGTCGGTGGTAAAGAACAGCTCGCCGTCGCGGTTGCCGGCGGCCAGCGCGACCTTGCCGGCGGCGTTGACGATGACGTCGCAGCAGGCCAGCTCCTCGTAGTGGTCGTAGCAGTTGACGATCTTGGTGTTGTACGGGACAAACGAGAGGGAGTCGCGCAGGTCCTGGACCTCGGACGTCACCTTGGCCTCGTTGATATCGCACAGGTACAGCTCATCGGCAATGCCCTGCATGAGCAGGCTGTTGGCGACATGTGCTCCTACGTGGCCCTGGCCGACCACACCGATCTTACGCGTCTGGTACATATATGTATCCTTTCGGCCGAGTTTTTCGCGTCGAACCATTGTAGCGTCCTGTTGCCACTTTGCTAGGCTAAAGCGCCACAGATTTTTGGGACATGCCGTAATCTCTACTTTTGGAGTGATTTGGGCCGCTGACGGCATCGCTGGGCGATGTGCTCGCGCGGATGGGGCCGGTCGTTGTACCATAGCTGCAACTGACTCATAAGGAGCATCCATGCCCATTCGCATCCCCGACGCCCTCCCTGCCGCCGCGCAGCTCGAGAGCGAGAACATCTTTGTCATGACCGAGTACCGCGCGCTGCACCAGGACATCCGTCCGCTGCGCGTGCTCATCCTCAACCTCATGCCCACCAAGATCGCCACCGAGACGCAGATCATGCGCAAGCTCTCCAACACGCCGCTGCAGGTGGAGGTGGACCTGCTGCGCACCAAAACGCACGAGGCCACGCAC
The DNA here is from genome assembly GCA_902388545.1 of uncultured Collinsella sp. Lineage (GTDB taxonomy): Bacteria > Actinomycetota > Coriobacteriia > Coriobacteriales > Coriobacteriaceae > Collinsella. The sequence goes on along the minus strand of CABMPS010000203.1, from coordinate 2,187 downwards.
GTGAGCGCCGGCCACCTGGAGACGTTCTACCGCACGTTCGACGACATCCGCGACATCCACTACGACGGCCTGATTATCACGGGCGCGCCCGTGGAGCAGATGCCGTTCGAGGAGGTCGACTACTGGCCCGAGCTCTGCCAGATCATGGATTGGTCCACCACGCACGTGCACTCCACGCTGCACATTTGTTGGGGCGCGCAGGCGGGGCTCTACCATCATTACGGTATCCAGAAGTACGACCTGCCGGCAAAGGCGAGCGGCGTATTTGAGCATTATCTGGTGAAGCCGCAAAGCCCGCTGGTGCGCGGCTTCGACGACCGCTTCTATGCCGTGCATTCGCGCAACACCGATGTGCGCCGCGAGGACGTGGAGGCCGAGCCGCAGCTTGAAGTCGTGGCCGTGTCCGACGAGGTAGGCCTGTATATCGTCAAGTCGACCGACAGCCGCCGCTTTTTTGTCTTTGGCCATCCCGAGTACGATACCGACACGTTGCGCCTGGAGTACGAGCGCGACGTGAAGCGCGGGCTTAATCCAGAGGTTCCAGCGCATTACTTCCCGGGCGACGACCCCACCGCCGAGCCGCGTAACGTCTGGCGCAGCCAGGCTCAGCTGTTCTACACCAACTGGCTCAACTACTACGTCTACCAGACCACACCCTACGACCTGGCCCGCGCCGGCGAAGAGCACTAGGCCTGTCGGGAGGTGCGCCAGCCGTTAGGCGCTGATGATGTGAGGTAGCGGCAGGTCGTGGACGTCGGTGGGAACGCCGTCGACACGCTGCTCGTCAAAGGCGATGCCGATGATCTGGCATGCGGGTGAGAGCATGGGCAGGTAGCGGTCGTAGCAGCCGCCGCCGTAGCCCAGGCGCGCGCCGGCGTGGTCGAAGGCTACAAGGGGCACGATGATCATGTCGAGAGCCTTGGCAGGCACGATGGGGAAGTGGTCGCTGTCGACGTTCATGGCTGCGAAGGCCCGCGTGGGGCGGGCGATAAACGGGGCCTCGGACGCATCGCCGGCAGCAACTGCCCGCATGCACATGCGCTGGCCGCAAGCCACGGCGTCTGTTGCCGAGAGCATGCACGGATAGGCTACGCGCCAGCCACGTTTGGCGGCCGCAGCGGCAAACGCGGCTGGGTCGACCTCGGAATCCATCGCGGCATAGACGGCAACGGTGTGCGGCGCCGTGGTACCCAAGCGATCCAACAGCTCAACGAGTCGCGCACAGATAACGGCAGACTTCGCCGCCCGCACATCCAAATCAAGAGCATCGCGCCGAGCAATCACCACCCGCCGCAACTCAGCCTTGTCCATCCCAACCTCCTCTAGCAAACCAACCAAAAAGGGACAGGTGTATTTTGGCAGGTTTTATCTGGGCAAACAGCACAGACCACCACGAAGGGGACACATGCACCTTCGTGGTGGTCTGTGCTGTGATGGGCGTCTGCGGCGGTTTGTCTCGATCTGTAACAGTTACTCGGCAAAATTGGACTTAGATGTTACAGATTGAGACAAAGAGCTGGTGCCGTTCGGGAACGTCTCGACCTGTAACATCTGGAGCCGATATTGCCGTCTAGATGTTGCAGATTGAGACAAACCGCCGCGGTGGGCTACGCCGCCCCGCCCAAGCCGCAGAAAAAAGTAGATTTTCAGGCATGTTCCAAAAATCTACCTTTGTGCGTTAGCCCATCAGGTCGATGACGTTGAAGCCGGCGTTGCTCTTGGCGATGACGTCTAGACCCCCAAAGACACAGGTGGGCGACTCGGCTGCAATGCGCGTCACGTCGGCGCCGAGCGAGCGCAGCTCACCGGGCGTGGCGGCGAGCATCTGGGCGCGACGCTCCTCGCGCGCGTGCGGATCGAGCCCGGCCAGGTAGGTCGTGTTGCGGCGCTTGGTGAGCGCGTACGGCTTCACCGGCGCGTCCATGCCGCTCACGCAGCTCACGATAAAGCCCTCAAAGGCGGCCTCGTCGGGCTCAAAGCTGCCGAGCCATTCGCCTGCGCGCGCCACGCGCTCAATCGAGGGGTCGATTGCCGGGTCGCGGTAGGTGTAGAACGCCGCCTGACGCTCGCCGGCCGCGCGGAATCCGCAGCCGTACGCGCCACCCTTAACGCGGATCTCGTTCCACAGGTAGTCGTAGGAGAGCGCGTTGGCGGCAACCGCCCAGGCGCCCGTCACGTCGAGCCCCA
>CABMPS010000202.1 GCA_902388545.1 uncultured Collinsella sp. | reverse complement strand
GACCATGGCCGGCCTCTCCGGTACCCGCATCCACGAGTAGTCTCTACTCTGTTGCATTTCTTGTGGGCGCCAAGCAAAGCGCCCACAAACTAGCCTCTCTTCATGAGCCCCGCAGTCCGCTCCGACTGCGGGGCTTTTGCTATTCAGCTAGTCATTAGGGACAGACTTAAATGAGTAGCACCAATCAACTGCGGAAAGTGCATCCCAGAATGAACGTCCAAAACGGGATCTAGTTTCCCTTGAGGTCCTCAACGGGAAAATGCATCCCCGAATTTGGCCGAAAAGCGGGATGTTGTTTCCCAAACGGACCGCTAGCGGAAAGCGTATCTCACCATTGAGTTCCAAAGTGGGATGCGCTTTCCGTACCGGCGGTTCCTGGCAATCTGGGACTACTCATTTAAGTCTGTCCCCAATGAGTGCCCAATGACTAGTAGTAGGCCCACATGGCTTCGATTTCGTTGAGGACCTCCACCACGCCCCAGCGGCGGGCGCTGCGGCTGGCCGAGTTGGGGTCGTAGACGCCAATCTGGTTGGCATCGTCGATGCCGTAGAGCACGATATAGTGGCCTACGTTGGTAAACGTGCCGGGGCGCACTGCGGCGATGACGGGCGCACCCGAGCGAAGTGCTTGGGTAATCGATTCGCGATTGTTATAGAGCTGTGTTCCGTTGAGCCCCAGCTGCCACGCACCGCCTGTCATAAACGACCACTCGGTGGCACCAGTGGGGGCGTAGTTGCCGGCTTCGGCCAGTGCGCATATATCGACCGGCGTCTTATCGGTGTGGCCGGTCTTAAAGATATAGACCATGGTGAGGCAAGTGGGACCGCAAGCGTTTTCGCGAATAGTGCCACCGGCATAGGGCAGCTCCGACCATGCGGGGTCAATTTGGTAGATGTGGGGCATGGTGCCGGCACTCCACTGCGAGCGTGGGGTCGAGAACGCAAAGGAGTAACCGGGTGCGACGGGAGCTTTAAGCAGCTTGTCCTCGGCAGTGGGCTCGAGACCGGCTGATCCGTGAGAGATACAGGATCCCAAAAACACAAAGACGAGGCAGGCGGCGATGGAGCAAAGCGCAAGGCGCAGGCGGCGGGCCGGAAGCGCGTGACTTGTGGTGTGCGACGCGGGGCGAGGGGCGGAATTGCCGCGATCGCGTTGAGGTCGCGAAAAGGAGCGCTTAACGTAGTAGTCGGTCTTACGGCGATCGTAGCGGCGTGGCTGCGATGTGTCGGTCTGGCGTTGGCGTGTGCTCGTACTCATGCGGTCTGACTGCTGCACGGTACGGCTTTGTTGCCGCGAAGAAGCCCCGAGCTGCTCTTGGGGGCGCTGCGGGTTGTCGTTGTCGGAGGTGCTTCTGGGCGTTGGCGTGGTGCGGCCGGCAAGGCGCACGCTTTGTGGCCGTTGGTCGCCGTCATTGTATCCATATGCCATTCGAATCACCTTGCCTCATGTGTAACTTGTCTATCCTACATAAAAAGAGGCGCGACACATGGGTATGTGCGCCAAAAGCCTGACAAATGGTATGAACGTTGCCGCGCCGCGCGCCAAGCGTCACGGCAACAGGTATTCAAAAGCAGACAAGATGAAAGCGTCCAAGACGAATGACGTCTTCCGCCGTTCGTCCCAAAAACGGCGCCGCTCGTTTTGCAGTTCTGCCTTCGGTCGAGCCACAAGCGGCGCTGCTGCGCCAAGGCCGTATCTTAAAGCCACGAAATAAAAGCGCGCGGCAAAACAGACCGCGCAAGGGGTGACGCCAAAGAGGCGTCAATAAGGAAAGGAGGGGAACAATGGCGGACAAGAACGCAGAAGTTGCAGTCGAAGGTAACGGCGGCATGAAGAAAACGCTTTCGCTCTGGAACTTCTTCACCATCGGTTTCGGTGCCATCATCGGTACAGGTTGGGTTCTGCAGGTCGGCGACTGGATGGTCGTGGGCGGCGGTCCCGTTCCCGCTATGATCGCATTCCTCTTGGGTGCAATCTTCCTCGTGCCCGTCGGAGCTGTTTTCGGTGAGCTCACGGCTGCTATCCCCATCTCGGGCGGCATCGTCGAGTATGTCGATCGTAGCTTTGGCCGTACGCTGAGCTACATCACCGGTTGGCTCCTGGCCCTGGGCAACGGCATCCTGTGCCCGTGGGAGGCCATCGCCATTTCGACCCTCGTGTCCGAGATGTTCGGCAGCCTGCCCGGCCTTGAGTGGCTGCGCGCCGTCAAGCTCTACACCATCTTGGGTGCCGACGTTTACCTGTTCCCGACGCTGATCGCGCTCGGCTTTGCAATCTACGTCATCTTCCTCAACTTCCGCGGTGCCAGCTCGGCCGCCAAGCTCCAGGCCTTCCTGACCAAGGCCCTGCTCTGCGGCATGCTGCTCGCCATGGGCGTCTCGCTGTTCACCGGCTCGCCGGACAATGCCATGCCTGTGTTCTCCCAGGTCACCGGCGCTGGTGGCGGCAAGGCCGCTACCGAGAGCACCAGCCTGTTTGCCGGCATCGTGTCGGTCCTGGTTCTGACTCCGTTCTTCTACGCCGGTTTCGACACCATTCCTCAGCAGGCTGAGGAAGCAGCCGAGGGCCTCAACTGGAACAAGTTCGGCAAGATCATCTCCCTGGCCCTGCTGGCCGCCGGCGGCTTCTACATGGTCTGCATCTACTCGTTCGGCACCATCCTCGACTGGCATGAGTTTGTTAAGAGCCCGGTTCCCGCGCTTGCCTGCCTCAAGGGCATCAACATGCTTCTGTACCTGGCCATGCTCGTCATCGCTACGCTTGGACCCATGGGCCCGATGAACTCCTTCTACGGCGCCACGAGCCGCATCATGCTTGCCATGGGCCGCAAGGGCCAGCTGCCCGAGAAATTCGCCGAGGTCGACCCCAAGTCCGGCGCTCCCAAGCTCGCCTGCGTCGTCCTGGGCGTCATCACCGTCATCGGTCCGTTCCTGGGCAAGAACATGCTCATTCCTCTGACTAACGTGTCGGCCCTCGCCTTCATCTTCTCCTGCGGCATGGTCGCCCTCGCTTGCCTGCGCATGCGCTTCACCGAGCCCGACCTGCCTCGTCCCTACGAGGTGCCCGGCGGCAAGTTTGGCATCTGCCTCGCTGTCGCTGCCTGCGCCGTCATCATCGGCCTGCTCGTAATCCCGTTCTCTCCCGCCTCCCTCAACATGGTGGAGTGGAGCATCGTGATCGGCTGGCTGGCCATTGGCCTGGCTCTTATGGCCTTTACCAATTCCCGCAAAAAGTAGCGCCTAGCCGGGGCGGATCGGGTGCGCGGGATCCTCTCTTTCGCGCACCGAACCCGGCACCACTTGGGTAGTTTTGTGAGGCCTTAACCCAACACGGCCTCGCCCACTATATGGATCCATAAGGAGGAACCATGTCCACTAAGTATGCAATCGTTGGCGGCAAGCTCATCGACGGTACCGGTGCCGAGCCGGTCGAGAACTCCCTCGTTCTCGTCGACGACAACGGCAAGATCGAGTACGCCGGCACTATGCAGGACCTTCCCGAGGGCGTTGAGGTTATCGACGCCGCCGGCAAGACCGTCCTTCCCGGCCTGATCGACACCCACCTGCACTTCTCGGGCAACCTGACCGAC
>CABMPS010000201.1 GCA_902388545.1 uncultured Collinsella sp. | reverse complement strand
GCATCCGACGCCGCCGCCAAGGGTAGCGCCGCCGCCGAGTCCGTCTCCGGCGAGGTGACCTACGACGGCGCCTCCTCGTTCCAAGCTCTCGTCGAGGCCGCTGCCGAGAAGTTCATGGATGCCAACCCCGACGTCTCCGTCTCCGGTTCGGGCAACGGTTCGGGCAAGGGCCTGACCGCTGTCGCCGCCGGCACCGTTACCATCGGTAACTCCGACGTCTTTGCCGAGACCAAGCTCGAGGCCGATCAGGTCAAGAACCTCGTTGACCACGAGGTCGCCGTTGTGGGTATGGGTCCCGTCGTCTCCAAGAACGTGAAGGTCGACGACCTGTCCCTCGAGCAGCTCAAGGGCATCTTCTCCGGCCAGATCACCAACTGGAAGGAGGTCGGCGGTGACGACGCTACCATCGTCGTCCTCAACCGCAAGGCCGGCTCCGGCACCCGCGCCACCTTCGAGGCCGCCGTCTTTGGCGATGAGGCCGTCGACTTTAAGGGCGACGCCGAGCTCGACAAGTCCGGCGATGTCCAGACTCAGATGGGCAGCACCGACAACGCCATCTCCTACCTCGACTTCTCGCACTTCGATGACTCCAAGTTCAACGCCATCAAGGTCGAGGGCGTCGAGCCCAAGAGCGCAAACGTCACCGACGACTCCTTCAAGATCTGGGCTACCGAGCACATGTACTGCGCAAAGGACGCCGACGAGGCCACCAAGGCCTTCCTGGAGTTCATGCTCTCCGACGACGTCCAGGGCAAGCTCGTCGAGGAGCAGGGCTTCATTCCCGTCTCTGCCATGAAGGTCGTCAAGGACGCCAGCGGCAAGGTCTCCTCTAAATAAGTAACCGCCCCGGAAAGGTTTGCAATGGCAAAACAGCTGCCAAAGCGCGACCTTGAGAACGTGGGCCTGGGCGTCACGGGTGCGTGCGTAGCGCTCGTGACGCTTGTCGTTGCCGCGCTCATCTTTATGGTCGCCCAAAAGGGCCTCTCGGCTTTTGTCAAGGACGGCGTCTCGGTCGTCGAGTTCTTTGCCGGCACCAAGTGGGACCTGGCCAACACAGCCGAAAACGGCCTGCCTTATACCGGCGCCCTGCCCCTGATCGTCACCTCGTTTGCGGTCATGGTGCTCTCCACGCTTATCGCGCTGCCCATCGCCATCGGCTCTGCCATCTTTGCGGTCGAGATCCAGCCTAAGTTTGGTTCCAAGATCTTTCAGCCGCTTATTGAGCTTTTGACCGGCATTCCCTCGGTCGTCTTTGGCCTGATCGGCTTTCACGTGGTCGTCGGTCTTATGAAGAGCGTTTTCCACGTGAGCACGGGTCTGGGTATCTTGCCCGGCGCTATCGTGCTGGCAGTCATGATTCTGCCGACGATGACCACGCTTTCGGTCGATGGCCTGCGCGCTGTGCCCGACAGCTACCGTCAGGGCTCGCTCGCGCTGGGCTACACCCGCTGGCAGACCATCTGGCACGTGGTGCTCAAGTCCGCCATGCCGTCGCTCATGACCGCGGTCATCCTTGGCATGACCCGCGCCTTTGGCGAAACGCTCGCCGTGCGCATGGTTATCGGCGGCATCGAGGCCATGCCGACGTCGCTGCTGTCGCCGGCGTCCACCATCACCACCACGCTCACCACGTCCATGGCGGTCTATGCCGAGGGCTCGGCCCAGGACGATGTCCTGTGGGCGCTCGGTTTGCTGCTGATGGGCATGAGCCTCATCTTCATCCTGATCATCCATCTCATTGGCCGCAAGGGGGCGAAGGCTCGTGGCTAGCATGCGCATCCATATCGACGAGGCAAGACTCGGGCGTGTCCAAAAGCAGGACCGCATCGCCACGGGCGTGCTGACGGCAATTGTCGCCATCGTCATGCTCATCGTCGTCTCCATGGTGGCCTACATCCTGTTCGAGGGCATCTCGACGCTGTTCCAACCGGGCTTCCTCACGCAGCCCGCGCGCGCCAACGGAACCCAGGGCGGCGTGCTCTACCAGCTGTTCGACTCGTTCTACCTGCTGCTGATCACCTTAGGTATATCGGTGCCCATCAGCCTGGGCGGCGCGGTGTTCTTGGTTGAGTACGCGCCGGACGGACCCATCCGCGACATCGCCTCCACCGCCATCGAGACGCTGTCCTCGCTGCCCTCCATTGTCGTGGGCATGTTCGGCTTTCTGGTGTTCTCGGTGCAGCTGGGCTGGAAGTACTCCATCATCTCCGGCGCCGTCGCGCTCACCATGTTCAACATCCCCATCCTGGTGCGCGTGATTCAGCAGGCGCTCGAGGACGTGCCGCAGGCCCAGCGCGATGCGTGCCTGGCCATGGGCCTCACTCGCTGGGAGGCCACACTGCACATCCTGATTCCCGAGGCCATGCCCGCCATCGTGACCGGCATCGTGCTTTCGGCCGGCCGCGTGTTTGGCGAGGCCGCGGCGCTGCTCTTTACCTCGGGCATGAGCTCGCCGGTTCGCCTGAACTTCTTGAGTTTTAACCTGTCGAGCCCCACCTGCGCCTGGAACGTGTTCCGTCCCGGCGAGTCGCTCGCCGTTCATATCTACAAGATCTATGGCGAGGGCAGCCCCGAGGCCCAGCAGATCGTCTGGGGCACCGCGGCACTGCTGATGATTTGCGTGCTGCTGTTTAACGTAGTCGCCCGTATCGTGGGCAAGCAACTGGCAAGGAGGATGACGGCCGAATGAGCGAGATGAATACAACGCCCGCAACCGAAGCGGCCACGTCCGAGACCCAGGACTTTCTGTCGAGCGTGGGGGAGAGCGAGAAACGTGTTCGCGTGAGCGGCAAGGCCGTGAGCGACGAGGTCGTGGTCTCCACCAAGGACGTCAACGTGTACTATGGCGACCACCATGCGCTGCACGATGCGTCGCTCGACTTTCACAAGGGCGAGATCACGGCGCTCATCGGGCCTTCGGGCTGCGGCAAGTCGACCTTTTTGCGCAGCCTCAACCTTATGAATCGCGAGATTCGCGGCTGTCGCGTGGAGGGCGAGATCAACTACCGCGGCCGCAACGTGAACACCAAGACCGAGAACACCTACGAGCTGCGTCGGTCCATTGGCATGGTGTTCCAGCAGCCAAACCCGTTCCGCAAGTCCATTCGCGACAACATTACGTTTGCGCCCAAGCGCCACGGCATCACCGACCGCGACGAGCTCGACCGCATGGTCGAGGAGAGCTTGCGTGGCGCCGCGCTGTGGGACGAGGTCAAGGACAAGCTGGACAAGAGCGCCTACGCGCTTTCGGGCGGCCAGCAGCAGCGTTTGTGCATCGCGCGCACGCTTGCGCTCAACCCCGACGTGATCCTGTTTGACGAGCCCTGCTCGGCGCTCGACCCCATCTCGACGCTGGCGATCGAGGACCTCATGTCGTCGATCGCGGCCGACCGCGCCATCGTCATCGTGACGCACAACATGGAGCAGGCGTCGCGCGTGTCCAACCGCACGGCGTTCTTCTACATGGGCGATATGGTCGAGTACGACGAGACCGACGAGATTTTCCAACGGCCCAAGGATAAGCGGCTGAATGATTACCTCACCGGCATGTTCTCCTAGTCCGGGACATGCTTGAGGCCTGCGGCGGCCACGGTTGTCGCGGGACTGATTGGAGAGGCGGG
>CABMPS010000200.1 GCA_902388545.1 uncultured Collinsella sp. | reverse complement strand
ACATTCGACGGCGTACAAACCAATAAATATGGTAATTTCCCCTCGGTAAGCCGGCACCCGCGAACAGCCCGGAGGCAAGCACGGCGCCCTTGTAGTCGGTAAAGTACAGCAAGATCAGCAGGATTGTATTGCCCACGGCATACAGGCCATAGCCCACACATAACGTGCGAAAATACCCGTGCATCAGGTTGTTGAAGCCCAGCGGCAGGGCCGAGAGCACCGTGGTCTCGAGCGAAATGACCGCCGCCGTCACAAACAGCTGCTTGAGCGCACAAAACCGCAGCTCCCGGTTGAGCGTGGCGAGCATTTCCTCCTCGGCCACCACGATGTCGCCCACCACGCCGCCGTCGTTAAACAGGCTGTAATAGTCGCGGTAGCGCGGATAGAAGTTGACCTCGACCGACACCACAAAGTTGACGGTTGTGACCAGAATGGTCAAAAAAGCAAGCAACGCCGGCACATCATGATAGGGCGCGCCGTAAAACAGGCCTTTGACCTGCACTCCAATGGGCCCTGCCCAAATAATCACCAGGTGCGCAAAGAGCCCCAGGTTGGTAAACAGGCCCGTGAGCGCCAGCGGCATAAATTGGTCGAGCCAGCGCAAAAAGAGCCAGGGGCTGCGATCGCTCTGAGGAAAATACCGGTACAGCAGCACCACGTCCCAGGCGAGCATCACACCATAGCCCAGGGCGATCGAGGCCAGCAGGCCCTCGACCGGCGGCAGCCCCAGCGCCAGCGCGGCCAGGGCGCACAGGCACGCCACGCCAATGGCCGCAGCAAAGCTGCACAGAATGCCGCGGTAATCCTTGATGGCCGTGAGATAGCTCATGCCGTTCCAGTTGACGATCATAATGTTGAACAGCCACAGGCACAGCAGCCCCTGCAGCAGCGTGGCGCCCGAGAACAGCAAAAAGATGCCGTAGAGCACCGTGCCCGCAACGAGCATGATGGCGTTGGAACCCCAAAACGAGGGCAGGACCTCTTCTTCGCGCTCGGCAAACAGCATGTCGGCCAAAAAGCGCGTGACCGGCATGGAGAAAAAGCTTGTGAGCGTAAGCGAGGCCAGCAGCGTATAGGTCACCATGCACACCAGCAAATCCTGGTTGGCGCGACCCACGCCCCACAGACCGCACAGCACCAAGATACCCACCTGGAGCAGCACGCCCAGCAGCATGGGGCCCGTGCACACAATGCCGGCGTAGCCATAGGCGCGCATCGTGGCAAACAGACCTTTGCGCCTAAACAGGCGTTTGAGCTCAAAACCGATTCCGGCCACCGGCTACTCCCCCTCTCTGGGCAGGTCAAACGCACGCGCCGTCTCGTCGTACAGCGCGCGATAGTTGGCGAGCATCTGCTCGTGCAAAAAGTATGTGGCAACGCGACGCTGGCCGCGCTCCCCCATCTCGATACGGCGGGCACGGCTCGCGCACATGCGTTCCATGGCATCGGCCAAGCCCTTGCGATACATGGGCGGCGTCACAAAACCTGCCACGCCAAAGTCGTCACCGGGGGCGCCCTCGAGCAGCTCACGGCAGCAGCCGACCTCGGTCGTCACACAGGGGCGACGTGCAGCAAGCGACTCCAGCACGCTGAGCGGCTGGCCCTCGGAGATGCTCGTCAAAATGGTAAAGTCGAGCTTTTCCATGTACTCAACCACGTTGACGCGGCCGGTAAAGATCAGGTCGCGCACGCCCAGGGTGTCGACCAGCGCATGGCACTCGGCGCCGTACTCCTCGTCATCCACGCCGCCCATAATGTGCAGGCGCACCTTGGGCAGGCGCTCGTGCAGCTCAAAGAAGGCATAGATCATGGTCTTGACGTCCTTGATGGGCGCCAGGCGCACCACCGCGCCAATATCCACCCAGCCGTCATCGGGCTTTACGGGAATGTCCTTAAAGCGATCGAACTGGATGCCATTGGGGATGACCAGGCATTTTTCTGCATCGCATCCCATGTCGATTTGCGTCTTGCGGGCGTTATGGAACAGGCTCGTCACGCGGAAGGCACGGCGGTAGATCTCCTCCGAAAGCAGGTAGAAAAAGCGGATCCAGCGGTCCTTAAACGACGGCACCACCCAATCGGCGCGAATGATTTCCTCCTCGCGCTCACGGGTATAGATGCCATGCTCGGTTAGCAATGCCGGCGCGTTATGAACGCTCGAGCCAAGACTCGCAAGCAGGCCGCCGTAGCCGGTCGAAATGGCATGGTACACGTCGGCCACCGGAACCTCGCTGCCCAGCAGATAGAGCACGGGCAGCAGCATGGAGCGCATAGTGTGGAATGCGTCAGCAAAGGGCGTGTAGGGATACTCGGCCAGGCACACGTCACGAAAGATTTCCATAAACGTGCGGCTCTGCAAAAACGAGAGCGGATGTACGCGACGGCGCTGGAAGATATCAAACAGCACGTCCCAGTCCGGATTGGAGAGCGATACCAGGCGGCGCAGCGCCTCGCGCTCGCGGTCGTCAAAGTCGACCTCTTCCTGCTCGCCCGAAAGACGTAGCGCGTCGTCCAGGAACACCTCGTGTACCTCGGCCACGTTGCCGGGCAGCTCGTAGACAAACTTGCCGCGGTCGGCAGCATGCGCGCCAATCACCCACAGCACAAACTCGTGCTCGGGCATGGCCTGGATATAGCCGTGCATCCAGGTGGATACGCCGCCGTGCACATAGGGGTAGCAACCCTCGAGTACCAAGCAGATTCTCATTTGTCGCCACCCTCCTTGCGTGCAATGGTCACCGTCTTGTCCGTGGCTTTGACCAGGTACAGGTCGCCCGTCAGATGCGTAATCTCGCCACCCGTGACCGCACCCGGCTCGCCGTTGTTGGCGCGGAACATGAGCCACGTCTCGTCGTGGAAATTGCCCAGGCTGAGTGTCCAGGCATCCGCACTGGTATCCACGCTCACCGTCACGGACGAAAAGCGCTGGATGGCGCCCGAGCATTCCGAACCGGTCTGACGCCGCAGGTCGGGCGCAGACTTGCTAAGCCAGTCCAGGTAGTCGGTCAGGCCGCCCTTGTAGACCTCCCAGCCCTCCTTGGCGCCGCGATCGGGATCGAGCAGGTCGTCCGGGTGCATAAAGTGCGTGCTCACGTAGTGCATGTTGAGCTCGGACACGGCTGCCAGGCGCATATAGGAATCGTCGACCATGCCGCCCGAGACAATACGTGGCTGCTCCACAATGCCATCGCTTGCCACGCCAAACTCCTGTACGTACGGCAGGTCGGTGCCATCCTCAAAATACGTACTGGCAATGGTCTTAATGCGCGGAACGTCGGTGCCAATAAGCTTGCGCGCACGGGCCGAAAGGATATTCGACGGTGGCACATAGACCGAGCCGTGCGCGTTGGGCAGCACCTCGTCCTGGAAAGCGATAAGCTCGTTGAGCGATGCGACAAGCGTTTCCTTGTTCTTCCACGTCTTGTAGTCGTACAACGTGCCGTAATCGGTGTCCCAGAGTGCCAGAGGCTGATGGTTGTAGCCGTGGAAACCCAGCTCTCCACCCATCTGCAGCAGCATACCGCCAAAGTAGCGGAACTGTGTGGTATCGGCCTGACGCGCGGGCTCGGTCTGGTTGACCGCGTCCTCGTAGTTTTCGATCATCACGCCGGTATAGCGAATGCCGTATTTTTGCGCGAGCTTTTGCAGATCGCGCCACCAAACCTTGGTGTAAAAATCGGCAATGGAAAGCCCGTAGTCGCGCTTGATGTAGGTGCCGTCGCCCGAGGGCACGGGGCTGGGAAAGTCGTCCAGGTAGAAAACGGCGCTGTTGATGACCGGATAGGCCGTGGCATCGCCCAGCAGGCTGATTGCCGCGGCGTAAAAGCCGCGCATGAC
>CABMPS010000199.1 GCA_902388545.1 uncultured Collinsella sp. | reverse complement strand
ATCATCCTGCTACCCGGCAGCCCCTTGGCCAGAACGTGGGCATCATCTGCTCCAACAAGGTCGTCAACAAGTGGGTCTTTGTGATCATCGCGGCCGTCTTTGCCATCGCCGGTCTGTTCCCGCAGCTCTCTGCCGTCCTTTCCGCTATCCCGCAGCCCGTCATCGGCGGCGCGACCGTCGGCGTCTTTGGCACCATCACCATGAACGGCGTGCGCATGTTCACCCGCGAGGGCCTCACGCAGCGCACTACCACCATCGTCGGTACCTCCGTCGTCTTTGGCCTGGGTATCTGGATGGCCAGCGGTTGCCTTGCCGGCGAGGGTATGCCCGCCTGGGTATCCACCGTCATCGGCTCCAATGCCGTAACCCCCACCGCCATTATGGCCATTGTCCTTAACCTGATCCTTCCGCAGACGCCGGTCGTGGCTCAGCACATCGATGCTGCCAAGGACGCTGCCGTGGATCTGGTCTTGCCCGAGAGCAAGAAGTAACCAATTCGGTGCTATTCGTCGGCGGGCGCATCGCCTCGTCCGCCGACGTCATGCGGCGCCAAGCCGCACTTCAAAGGGTTTGTCCCTTTGGTGAAGCGTTGACGGGAGAGGGCCCGTTTCCGGTGTAGGCCGGCGCTTCGCACTCCGCCATGTCAGAGGTGTCAAACCCCGCCCCTGATGTTGAAGGGAGCATTCATGCTTCTGGTCGCTAACGGTTCCGTTTTTACCCGCAACGCTCAGACCCCGTTCATTCCCAACGGTGCGGTCGCCATTGACGGAGATACGATCGTCGAAGTAGGTCCCGAGTGCGAGCTCAAGGCCAAGTACCCGGATGCCGAGTACGTCGACGCCCAGGGCAACCTCATCATGCCCGGACTCATCAATTGCCACACCCACATCTACTCGGGTCTGGCTCGCGGCCTTGCCATTAAGGGCTGCAACCCCACCAACTTCCTGGAGAATCTTGAGCAGCAGTGGTGGAAGATCGATGACAACCTGACACTCGACGGCACCAAGGCCAGCGCCTATGCCACGATTTTGGACTCCATCCGCGATGGCGTCACAACGATCTTCGATCACCACGCGAGCTTCTGCGAGATCCCAGGCAGCCTCTTTACCATTAAGGATGCAGCTCAGGAGCTGGGCATGCGTTCGTGCCTGTGCTACGAGGTCTCCGATCGCCGCGGCCAGGAAAAATGCGACCAGGCCATTGCCGAGAACGCCGAGTTTGCCCAGTGGGCCGCCAAGGAGCGTCGCGATAACGACAACCACATGATCGCCGCCATGTTTGGCGGTCACGCCACCTTTACGCTGTCGGACGAGACCATGGATAAGATGGCCGAGGCCAACAACGGCCTGACCGGCTTCCACATCCATGTGTGCGAGGGCATGAATGACGTGTGGGACTCCCGCCTCAACCGCGGTGGCATCAGCCCCGTCGAGCGCCTGCTGCAGCACAACCTGCTGGGTCCCGACACCATGCTCGGCCACTGTATCCACGTGACGCCCGCCGAGATGGACATCGTCAAGGAGTCTGGCACCTGGCTCGTCAACAACCCCGAATCCAATATGGGCAACGCCGTGGGCTGCGCCCCCGTGCTCGAGTTCTTCCGCCGCGGCATCCCCGTGTGCATGGGCACCGACGCCTACACCCACGACATGCTCGAGAGCCTCAAGGTCTTTCTGATCATTCAGCGCCACAACGCCGCCATGCCCAACGTGGGCTGGTGCGAGGCCATGACGATGCTGTTCGAGAACAACGCCAAGATGGCGAGCAAGTACTTCGATCGCAAGCTCGGCGTGCTCGAGGCCGGCGCTGCCGCCGACGTCATCGTCATGGACTACAAGCCCTTTACGCCGCTGAGCGAGGAGAACATCGACGGCCACATGCTCTTTGGCATGATGGGCAAAAACTGCCGCACTACCATCATCAACGGCCGCGTCCTGTACAAGGATCGCGAGTTCGTTGGCATTGATGAGGACAAGATCAACGCGTGGACCATGGCTGAGTCCAAGAAGCTCTGGAGCACGCTCAACGATCGCGCCTACTAATTCACAAGTAGTTTCGCGCGCGTCGGATGTTTCGCCGCATCCGACGCGCGTATAGGCGGCCTCCGCGGGGTCGCCGGCGCTGTGCTAGCGCTACACCGTATTTGCGCCCGCCGCGCGGTCTCGCCGGGCGTTACAGAGAGGAGCTCATTATGAGCGACATCATGAGGCCGATCCCGTTTTCGCAGCTGATGAACTGGATCATCGAGGAGCACAAGACCCAGGACGCCATCTTTGGCGTGCGCAAGATGGTCACGACCAACCAGGAGGGCGCGCTTCCCATTTTTGACGAGCGCATCGAGACCCCGTTTGGCCCGGCCGCCGGCCCCAACACGCAGCTGGCCCAGAACATCGTGGCCTCCTACGTTGCTGGTTCCCGCTTCTTTGAGCTCAAGACCGTCCAGGTTATGGACGGCGAGGAGCTCTCCAAGTGCGTCAACAAGCCCTGCATCGTGGCTCAGGACGAGTGCTACAACTGCGAGTGGTCGACCGAGCTCGAGGTTCCGCAGGCTTTTGCCGAGTACGTGAAGGCATGGTTCGCCTGTCACCTCATTGCTTGCGAGTACGGTCTGGGTAGCCCGGACGGCTTTGTCTTCAACATGTCCGTGGGCTATGACCTCGAGGGCATCAAGAGCCCCAAGGTCGACGCCTACATCGAGGGCATGAAGGACGCCAGCGGCTCCGAGGTTTGGAACGAGTGCCGCGCATGGGCACTCGCCAACCTGGACAAGTTTGAGCATGTCGACGCCGCGTTTGTCGAGTCCATCCCGGCGCGCGTCTCCAACTCCATCACTGAGTCCACGCTGCATGGCTGCCCGCCGGCGGAGATCGAGCGCATCGCGACCTATCTGATCACCGAGAAGGGCCTCAACACCTACATCAAGTGCAACCCCACGCTGCTGGGCTATGAGTTTGCCCGCCAGCGCCTGAACGAGCTGGGCTTTGACTACATCGTCTTCGATGACACGCACTTCCGCGAGGACCTGCAGTGGGTCGACGCCGTGCCCATGTTTGAGCGCCTGATTGCCCTGTGCGCCGAGCGCGGCCTGGAGTTTGGCGTCAAGCTGACCAACACGTTCCCCGTCGACGTGACGAGGAACGAGCTGCCTTCTACCGAGATGTACATGTCCGGCCGTTCGCTGTTCTCGCTGACCATCGAGGCCGCCCGCCGTATTACCGAGCAGTTTGACGGCAAGCTGCGCATCAGCTACTCCGGCGGTGCCACGGTCTACAACATCCGTGCCCTGTATGACGCCGGCATTTGGCCCGTCACCCTGGCGACTGACGTGCTCAAGCCCGGTGGCTACGAGCGCTTTAGCCAGATGGCCGGCGAGTTTGCCGACCTGGACGGCAAGCCGTTCGCGGGTGTCTCGCTCGAGGCCGTGACTGCGATCCAGACCGACTCGCTCACCAACCCGCTCTACAAGAAGCCGCTGCGTCCGCTGCCCGACCGCAAGGTCGCCGGCAAGAGCCCGCTTTCCGACTGCTTTACCACGCCGTGCCGTACGAGCTGCCCCATCCAGCAGGATATTCCCGCCTACCTGGCGGCTGTTGACGAGGGACGCTACGAGGACGCACTCAACATCATCATCGAGCGCAACGCCCTGCCGTTCATTACTGGCACCATCTGCCCGCATCCCTGCGGCCGTGCCTGCGAGCGTGCATTCTACGAGCCCGAGGGCGCCCAGATCCGCGCCAGCAAGCTCAAGGCCGCCCGCGAGGCCATGACCGCCGTGCTGCCCAAGCTGCGCGCCCAGGCCATCGCCAACGACGGCGAGCGCAACGTTGCCGTTATCGGCGG
>CABMPS010000198.1 GCA_902388545.1 uncultured Collinsella sp. | reverse complement strand
GCCCACTGCTCGTACGGCCCAGCCTGCAGGCGGTACCCGCTTTAAGCAGCAGGCACCTACCCAGCGAGCACAGGCCCCCCAATCGCATTCGCATCACGCTCGCGGTTCGCACGGCGTTGCTCCGGCCACGCGATCGAGCTACAACACGCATGCTCGTCGCGGTGCCCAAAAGAAAAGCTCCCCGGTGCCTATGATTATCGGCGTCGCCGCCGCCGTGCTAGCGCTTGTCGCGATCGTTTTCTTTGTCGTGCCGGCCGTCAAGGGTTTCTTTGTCGGTGAGGATTCGAAGGTCACGGCTGGTCAGCAGGTTACGGTGACCATTCCTGACGGTGCTTCGGGCGATACGATCGCCTCGATTCTCTCTGAGAACCATATCGTCGAAAATCCCAAGGATTACTATGCGGCGGTGAAAAAGCTCAACGCCGATATGTCGCTCAAGCCTGGTACTTATTCGTTCACCACGCTCATGGACGCGACTAAGGTGGTTCAGCAACTCATGGAAGGCCCCAACGCTGGCTCCAATGCGCTGACGATTCCCGAGGGCTTGACGGTCGATCAAGTCGCCGACCGTGTGACCCAGGCCTACAATAGCATCTCTAAGGAAGACTTCCTCAACCAGGCCAAGGCCTCCAACTACGTGGACGACTATAGCTTCCTTAGGGGCGCGGCCAATGATTCGCTCGAGGGCTTCTTGTTCCCCAAGACCTATTCGCTGGGCGATTCGCCGACGGCCGATGATGTGATTCGCGCCATGCTCGATCAGTTTAAGACCGAGTACAAGTCGCTTGACTTTGCGAGCTGCGAAGCCAAGATCAAGGAACGCTACGGTGTGGAGATGTCTGACTACGATATCGTCAACTTGGCCTCTATCGTTGAGCGCGAGGGCCTCAACGTCGATCAACGTGCGCATGTGGCCTCGGTCTTCTACAACCGCCTTGCCGGCAAGCTCGACGGCCTGCGCTATCTCAACAGCGATGCGACCATGATGTATGTCACCGGTGGCGAGGTTACCGCCGACGACCTCCAGAGCGATAGCCCGTATAACACCTATAAGCATGAGGGCCTGCCGCCCACGCCCATCTGCTCTCCGTCGCTCGAGGCGCTCAAGGCCACCCTTGAGCCGACCGACTCCGATGACCTGTATTTCTACATTACGCAGGACGAGGAGTACTTCTCGCAAACCTACGAAGAGCATCAACAGTCTTGGAATTAGCATGAGGATTTTTAGCCCCAAACGTTACGTTGCCTCGGTCGATCGCATCGACCTTGATACCCTGTGGGCCGACGGCAAACGCGCCATTCTGCTCGATCGCGATAACACCCTGGTGCCGCGCGACACCGAGCAGGTTCCCGCCGCGGTTTCCGCCTGGCTCGATGCCGCCCGCGCCAAAGGCTTTAAGCTGTGCATGGTGTCCAACAACTGGCATCGCGATCAGGTCATGAGCTCTGCACGCGAGCTGGGACTCGAGGCCATCAGCCACGCCATGAAGCCGGCGCCGTTTGCCCTCAAGGCGGGTCTTAAGCGTCTCGGCGCCACGGCCGACGAGGCGGTACTGATCGGTGATCAGCTCTACACGGACGTGTGGAGCGGCAACTTCGCCGGCGTCGATACCATTCTGGTAAAGCCGCAGGCGACGCAGGACCTGTGGTATACGCAGATCTTCCGTATCTTTGAGCGCCGGGCCCTTCGCGACCTTCCCTGCGAGGAATAGGTCACGCTATGTCCCAGCACACCAAACACGGCTGCGACCATATCTTCTTTATCGGCTTTTTGGGCGCGGGCAAATCGACGCTCGCGCGCAACGTCGGCACTATGTTCAAGCGGCGTTTTATCGATACCGACCGCCTGGTCGTGCGCCGTTGCGGCAAGTCGGTAACCGAGATTTTTGAGACCGAGGGCGAGGATCGTTTTCGCGAGCTCGAGACCTCGGCGCTCCGTTCGCTCCAAAGTGAGCGCAGCCTGTTGGTTTCGTGCGGGGGCGGTATCGTCGAGACACCGGTGAATATTGAGCTGATGCACGAAATGGGTACGTGCGTGTACCTCGAGGGCGACTTCGAGGATTCGATTCGCCAGATTCGTCGGTCCGACACGCGCCCCGATTTCCGCTCGCCTGAGCATGCCGCGCGCCTGTTTGAGCATCGCCGTCCGCTGTATCGCCAGGCTGCCGACCTTACCCTTGATATTCGCAACAAGTCCTTCGAGGACGTTTCCTACCTTTGTGCCGAGATGCTTTTGGAGCGTGGACTGCTATGATTCCCCGTCAACTGATCAATTTCCAAAACCGCAGCGTCGATGTCCGCGTCGGATTGGGCGCGTTCGATGAACTGTCGCGTATGTTTGCCTCGGCCGTGGGCAAGCCTAAGCGCGCGATGGTCGTTTGGAACACCGCCACATCCGAGCGTTTTGGTGAAGTCGTCGAGCATGCGCTGGTCGACGCCGGTTTTGCCGTGTCGCAGCTAGTCCTCGAGGTTTCGCCTGCTGGTGCCACGCTGGCCGATGCCGATGCGATCTTTGGCGCCCTGTCTGCCAACGGCGTTACCTGCGACGATCTGGTTGTCGCCGTTGGCGATGCCGCAACCTGCTCGGTTGTTAGCTGGTGCGCCAACCAGTGGTGCGGCCGAACCGAGTGCGCGCTGTTGCCGACGACCTTCGACGCCATGCTCACGGTCGCGACGACCATGAAGCCGCTCGTCGCCTCGTCGGCCAATGCGCTTCCCGCTATCGCGTTCCGTCCCGAACCGGGCTTGGTCGTGTGTGACCTCGACCTTGTTCGTGAGGCGGACCCCGAGGACCTCAAGCTCGGCTTTGTGGTGCTTGTTGGCACCATGCTTTCGAGCAGTAAGTCCCGCTGGAATCAGTTTACTGAGACCGTCCCCGAGATTCTCGTGGGCGAGGAGGTCGCGCTCGTCAATGCCGTTCAATGGTCTCAGACTGCCCGTAAGGACGTACTGATGGCCACGAACCCGAGCGCTCGCCATGCGCTCGATTTTGGCAAGACGGGGGAGCGTACCCTGCGCGCCTGCTTGGGCGATGCCGCTTCGCAGGTCCCTGCCTATCAGCTGTTATCCGAGGGCATGCGCTTTGAGGCGCGCCTAGCACATGATGCCTGCGACTTTGATATCGATTACGTCTTTGAGGTCGATGACTGCCTGGAGGACTTTGGTATCGAGGAACTTGCCTTCGATCTGGAGCCTGTCGCATATATCGAGGAGTTCCGCAGGCAGCAGTTTGCCCGCTCAAACCGTAGCATGTTGCCGCTGCCCGCGGCACTCGGCGCCATTCGTCTAACGAGCGTTGAGGACGAGGTTCTTGAGCGCCATGTTCACGCCTACTTGGCTTCTCGCAAAGAACTTCTCTAAGATTTATTGACATCCATCGTCTTTCGTATCATGTTGAGGGGCGGGTTTTCAATCGGTTGCGGATCGCATGCGATTCCGTCGTTCGGTTGAGACCCGTCCCGTCTATATAGAGACAACAAGAAAGGAAACTGCATGTCTGAGTTTGCTGCCGGTCCTGCCGGTCGTATCGAGCGTGTCCGTGCCCTGATGGTCGAGCGTGGCTACGATGCCATCGTGGTGCGCGACGAGGCTAACCTTCGTTGGCTCACGGGCGTGAAGGGCGTCTTCGACTACACCTTCGAGTTCCCGCACGCCGCGTTTATTACGGCTGACCAGTGCCTGTTCCACACCGACTCGCGCTACCTCAACAGCTTTGAGGAGAACACGCCCGCCGGCAGCCCCTGGGTCTACGACATGGACGAGGGCACCATTCCCGGCTGGGTCGCCGGCAAGATCGCGGCCAACAAGTGCCGCGTCTGCGCTGTCGAGGATGACATGCAGATTAACTTCTA
>CABMPS010000197.1 GCA_902388545.1 uncultured Collinsella sp. | reverse complement strand
TCGCCTCTACGAACGGCTGCATGCACGCATGCGGACACGATATGCACGCGACGGCGCTGCTTGGTGCGGCGCGCCTGCTCAAGGCCCGCGAGTCCGAGCTTGTCGACGCCAACGCCACGATTAAGTTGCTGTTCCAACCGGGCGAGGAAACTTTTGAGGGTGCCCGCGCCGCCATCGCCGACGGTCTGCTGCAGAACCCGCGTCCCCAGGCCGCCTTCGCCATGCACGTTAACAGCCAATCGCCGCTTGGCCTGGTGCTCTACGGCAGCCCGGCGCTCTCGGGCGTGTACGGTTTTCGCATCACGCTTCAGGGCAAGGGCGGCCATGGCTCGAGCCCCGAGATCTGCATCGACCCCATCACGGCCGGCGTGCATGTGCACCTGGCGCTTCAGGAGCTTATCTCCCGTGAGGTGCCGGCGGCCAAGGAGGTCGCGCTTACCGTGGGTAAGTTCGCTGGCGGCTTGGCGGCCAACGTCATCCCCGACACCTGCGTGCTCGAGGGAACGTTGCGCGGCTTCGACGTCGAGCTCATGGAGCACCTCAAGACCCGCATCGCCGAGGTCGTCAACGGTGTGGCCGCAACGTATCGCACGCCGGCGACTATCGAGACGCTTTCGGATGTTCCGCCGCTGGTACTCGACGACGGCATGACGCAGGCGTCGCTTGGCTACGTGGGCGCGGTGCTGCCCAAGTCCGCCTTCCTGCCGCTGTTCCACGCCATGGCGAGCGAGGACTTCGCGTTGATCTCGAGCGAGATCCCGAGTGCGTACTTTACCGTGGGCGCTGCCGTGACTGATACGGACGAGCATTTTGCTCAGCATCATCCCAAGGCACGTTTTAGCGATGCCGAGCTTCCCCTTGGCGCCGCGGCCTATACCGCCGTCGCTTTGGGCTACATCGCCGACCACCGGTAGCACCCAATCTTGCTACTCGTTTGCTTAAAAAAGAACAGTATGTCTCAGCAACGTAAGTTCTTCCCCGGCTGGCTCGTGGTGGCCTCCGGCTTTGTGATCATGGCCACGTGCTACACCATTTTCGTCAACTGCATGAGCCTGTTCCAGCCGCTCATCGTCAGCGACTTGGGGATATCTCTTGCGCAGTACAACATCTCCAATGCGATCTCCACGGTGGTGAGCGTTATCGGATCGCTTGTCATTGGCCATGTTGCCGACAAGGTTAGTGGTCGTATTTTGGGTTCGCTTACCGTCATCGCCACCTCGGCGGTGCTCGTGGGCATGAGCTTTGTCGGTGAGCTGTGGCAGGTCTACGTGCTCTTTGCCGTCTCGGGCTGCTTCGCCGTCGCATCGACCCGTCTGCTTATTAGCCTGGTGACCGCTAATTGGTTTACCGCCAAGCGCGGTCTTGCCATCTCCATCGCGCTTTCGGGCTCGGGCTTTGGCGGTGCCATCCTTTCGCCGATTGTGAGTTCACTTATCGTGAGCGTGGGTTGGCGCTCCGCCTTTCTGGTGCTTGCCGCCGTCTGCATGGTGGCGGCGCTGCCCATCACGGCGTATTCCTTCCGCACCAAGCCTTCCGAGATTGGCCTTAAGCCGCTCGGCGAGAACCCGGGCGATCCGTCCGTCTCGACGGCTGGCGACAAGGACGAGCACACGGCGCCCGAGGTTAGCGTCGGCTGGTCGTGTATCAAGAAGAGCCCGGCGTTTTGGCTGCTCGTCGTTGCCTTCCTCTTTATGGGCTTGGTCAATGGCGCCATCCTGCCCAACCAGGTTACCAACATGACGAGCGTTACCGTCAACGGCGCCAAGATTGTCACGGGCGGCCACGATCCCATGTGGGCGGGTACCGTACTTTCGGCCTATATGGTCACCGTCGTTATTGCCAAGATTTCGCTCGGTGCGATCTATGACCGCTTTGGCCTGCGCTTTGGCAATGTGCTGGGTTCTGTCGCGTGCATCATCGCCTGCGCCGCCCTGTGCTTTCCCGCAACCGACCTTGGCCCCATTGTGGCTGCCATTAGCTTTGGAATCGGAACGTGCATGGGCACCATCACGCCCACGATCGCGGCTTCCAAGCAGTTTGGCATGGCCGACCTGGGTAAGGTCACGGGCACCATCACCTCGCTCGAGATGATCGGTGGTACCGTGGGTGCCATCGTCTCGGGCGTGCTGTTCGATGCCACGGGTTCCTTTGCGAGCACCTGGATCGTGTGCCTGGTGTGTTCTGTGGTCATGCTCGTATTCCTGCTGGCCTCGGAGCCCATCGCCGCCAAGCTGCGCGCAAGCGTGGCGGGGGAGTAGGGAAGACGTCGCTCGTAGCTCTTTGCCCCGTTTTGTCCGTGGCTGCCTTGGAAGCCGAATGGATGCTCGTACCGTCATTCGGTTTCCCATGCAGCCACGGGCTCAAGAGATGACCCGAAGTCTTTCCGTCCAACGGATTTTGTGATCCGAAGAGGCGGAAGGATTGCAGATTGCACACCGCGGCGGCGCATCTGGCCGAACGAGTCCCCATACCCTCGTTCGGTCAGATGCACCGCCGCGGTTTGTGTTTGTGCCGTATAATGACCACTACCTATGACGCGATACAAAAGAAAGGTGTTTGCCCATGCAGGCACAGAAGGCGGAGGGAACCCGCGACCTTATCGGCGCTGAGATGCGCGCCTGGCAAAAGATGCAGCAGATCGCTGCCGGCGTGTTCGAGCCGTTTGGCTTTAAGCCCATCGAGACGCCCGCCATCGAGCAGGTGGATGTGTTTGTCCACGGCATCGGCCAGTCGACCGACGTCGTGCGCAAGGAGATGTTCCGCGTGTTTAGCGGCGCCAACCTGGAGCGCGTCTTTACCGAGGGCACCGATACCAAGCTCAAGCCCAAGCAGCGCCTGGCGCTTCGTCCCGAGGGCACGGCTGGCGTGGTGCGCGCCGTCGTGGAGAACAACTTGGTGCCCCAGGGCTCCACGCCGTTTAAGGCTTACTACGCCGAGGCCATGTTCCGTGGCGAGCGTCCCCAGAAGGGCCGCCTGCGCCAGTTCCATCAGGTGGGCATCGAGTGGCTCGGCGCTCCCGATCCGGCGGCAGACGCCGAGTGCATCATTATGCTCATGGAGTTTTACAAGCGCCTGGGCTTCGATCTGTCCAAGCTCCGTCTGCTCATTAACTCGATGGGCGATGCCCAATGCCGTCCGGCCTATCGCGAGCAGGTCAAGCAGTTTATCCTCGATCACGCCGACGAGATGTGCGATGAGTGCCGCGAGCGCGCCGAGCTCAATCCGCTGCGTGCCTTCGACTGCAAGAACGACCACTGCCGCGAGATCATGGCCGACGCACCGCTGATGGGCGACAACTTGTGCGATGAGTGCCGCGAGCACTACGAGCAGGTCAAGCGCTATTTGGATACGGCGGGTATCGAGTATGTCGAGGATCCCACCTTGGTGCGTGGCTTGGACTACTACACCCGTACCGTCTTTGAGGTCGAGGCTCCCGGCGCCGGCGTCGGCTCCATCGGTGGCGGCGGTCGCTATGACGGCTTGGTAGAGCTCGAGGGTGGCAAGCCCACGGCAGGCGTTGGCTTTGCCGTCGGTTTTGAGCGTGCGCTGCTGGCCCTTCAGGCATTTGGTAACGACTTGGGTGCCGAGGAGGCCCCGTGCGTCTACGTCGCCAATGCCGGCAAGGAGCTGCGTCAGAACGTCTTTGCCATCACGCAGGAGCTTCGCGCCGCTGGCATCGTGACCGAGGCCGACTACCAGGGTCGTTCGCTCAAAGCTCAGTTCAAGCAGGCCGACAAGGTTGGCGCCAAGCTCATTTTGGTCCTGGGTGGCGACGAGCTTGCCGCCGGCAAGGTCAAGGTGCGCGACATGGAGAGCCATGAAGAGGTCCTTGCCGATCTGGCCAACGTCGTCGAGGCGGTTC
>CABMPS010000196.1 GCA_902388545.1 uncultured Collinsella sp. | reverse complement strand
TAACTCGGCAGGGGGGGGGGGCGATTCCTTGATCGCTCACTTTATCTAATAGGAAATTGAGCGAGGCCGGAGCTTTAGCTCCAGCCTCCCCATATTAGGGCTCGGCAAAGCCGAGCCACTTAATTTTTATCAGCCCCCAGAACATGTTTGAGAACTGTGCATGAAGCATGTGCCCCTAGGGCAGGAATGAGGTTGCTTTCCAACGCATTCCGCAGGGGGCGGCATTATTTTGTAGCGCGAAGCGCGAATCAAAATAATGCCGCATGCCCGAGGACGCGTTGGAAAGCAACCTCATTCCGGCCCGAACAGGTCCGTCTACCAGCGCATTTACAAATTCGTAAACTTTTTTGAAAAAAGTGCTTGCACAGTTCTCGAATCATAGGTTATTATCTTCCTCGTTGAACGCGCGGGTCCAACAAAACGAAGCGCGAATCAACAACATAGCATGTCGGAGTGGCGGAATTGGCAGACGCGCTAGCTTGAGGTGCTAGTGACCGCTTTTTGGTCATGCGGGTTCAAGTCCCGCCTCCGACACCATCGCATTTGAGAAGCCTCTTCGGAGGCTTTTTTGTTACCGATAGACGGTGGGGTCCACGATGGAAACGCTTGAACGCAACGAGTGGGCAGACGTTGCCCAACTAGTCGAGATCACGAGCGATGCTGTCATCATCTGCGAGCTCGACGGAACCATTCTGCATGTGAATAATCGCTTACTTGGTTTGATGTGCGAGGAACGCGCCGACGTCATCGGTGGAGATGTTAAAGACGTCCTGTACTCGTCCTCTTTTGAACGTGCGACGGAACATCGTCTGCCATTTGAAACTGATGGCTCCGAGAACGAACTGATGCTCAAACTGAGTGACGGCTCTTTTATTCCCGTCTTGGTTCGTGCGGGCTCCGTAACGCCTCCACGCATCTTTGGGCGCCGCGCACCACGTGTCCTGGTGGCGCTTCACAGTATCGAGGAACAGTATTCTCACGACCGGCAACTCAAGCGTGCGTTATCGGAGCTTAGAGTGGCGAACAAGCGTCTCTCTGGCACGCTCTCGGTCATTATGAGCACTGTGGGCTCCGATGAGTTACCCAGCCTGCTTGATACCGTTTTGAACCAGCTTGTAGGAACGCTCGATGCTTCGGGTGCCGCTATCTATTTTTCTGAGAGCGGCGGCTTTAAGCTTCGCGGTGTTTCCAAGGAGCTGCTCGACAGCTACCTGCCCGAGTTTTTGCCGTATGGCGCTGGCATTCCGACGTATGTTCTTCGCGAGTCGCGTGCTTGTCGCTTGTCGATTCAACAGGACCTTGAGGGCGATAAGGCCGCCTCCGGTATGTTCATGGACCTGGATAATCGTTCTAAGCACCTGTTGCGCATGCAGGATATGCCTCCGTACCGCAGTGAAATCTGTCTTCCCGTTTTTTACGGTACGCAGATCCTTGGCGTGCTGGAAGTTGGTTGGAAACGCCCCCAGGCACCGCTCGCCTATGACGTTAATGTGCTCGAGGTCATTTGCGATTACCTGTCTATCCAGCTGGTCGGCATGGCATCGAGCCTTCGCTCCCGTCGCACGGCCGAGCTTGGCCGCTCGCTCAATGTCTTGCGGGATGAGTTGTTTACCTTTCTAGACGATTCCGCCGCGGCTACCCAGGCGGTATCGTCCGAGATCTGCAATATGCTCAACTGCCATTTTTGCCCTATTGAGTATGACGCCAGTCTGGATTCCTACGTCATAGATTTTGAAGGCGGCAGTCGCGTTGCTTTGCCGGACGATCCCGAGAAGCTTTTCTTTTCCACGACGGCGCCAGCGGCACGTTTGGGGGCTGCCCCTGATGGCTTTGAGGCATCTGTTTTGGGCGGCACGAGTGCCGAGGACCTTAAACACGTCCGTATAACTCGCGTTGACGAATCGATGCCTATGGGAGGCTGGCTTAGAGCGCATGGCCTGCCTTGCCAGGGTCTCTACGTCGACGCCGGCATCGAGGCGGGGCGCCCGCGCTCTGAGGGCGATGGCAAGCACAGTAACGACGCGATCGTTCCTGCTTCTGTTGCGAAGGGCCCGACGACGCGCGCGCTGCTGCTTCGTGATGGTAGCCAAGAGCCGATTGATGACCTTGAATATGATTACTTGGTGCACTTGGCTCATGACTTTGAACTGATCTATGAAGGCGAATCTCAAAAGCGTGAGGAGCGCCATATCGCTCAGACCCTCCAGATTGGCATGAGAAATTCACTGGGGGATGTTCCGGGAATCGCCGCCGATTCGGTGTACCTGTCGGCCACGAACTCGGCGTTGGTCGGCGGCGATTTCTATACGCTCATCCGTCTTCCCGACGATTGCGCCGTCATGATTCTGGGCGATGTGTCTGGCAAAGGCATTGAGGCTGCATCGATGTCCGCGCTCGTCAAGACGGCCCTGACGGCATATGCCTGGGAGGGCGCTGGACCGGCCCGCATGGCACGCTCCCTTAACAGCATGCTCATGGGCTTTTCGAGGGTCGAGACGTTCGTGACGGCCTTTATCGCCAAGATTGACCTTAAAGCCGGACGCGCAACGTATTGTTCGGCGGGCCATCCTCCGACCATGGTCATCAGGCCAGAGTCGATGCCGCTGGGTGGCGGCGAGGCCCGTGGGGGGGAGGTCGAGCTGCTTGGATGCCAATCGGGGGTAATCGGTGCCTTTGAGAGCATGGTATACGAGACAGGCGTGTTTACGTTCGCTCCTGGTGACATGCTATTTATGTACACCGACGGAACAATCGAAGCGCGTGACCGCTCGGGTGCTTTCTTTGGCGAGCAGCGCCTTCGCGACCTTCTGCTCTCTGTCTCGGGTGAGGGCGTGTCGGGCATTTGCGGCAAGGTCTTGGGCGAGCTTGACCGATTTACCGAATCGGCGCTGGACGATGACATTGCATTGGTGTCCCTTGAGTTTTTACGGGGTCGTTCATAGACGACGCTGGGCGGGCTGAATCCGTACGGTTGGGGAAACGAATGCATCGAGTGGGCTTTTTTGGGGAATCATGGTCGTATGAATGAGTGGAATGACATAGCGGTTTTGACGCCACCAGGCGATATCGACATCGCCACGGTGCCTGCGCTGCGTCGGCGGTTGGATGCTTTGATTGGCCGCGGCGTGCGTCGTGTCGTCATCAACTGTCAGGCTGTTAGCTTTATCGATTCGACGGGCTTGGCATTCCTGCTTGCGCGCGCTCGTGAGCTCATGAGGCGAGAAGGCCTGCTTTCGCTCGTCAATGCATCGGGTGAAGTTGTTCGCTTTTTGGAGATTGCTCGGCTTGTCGATATCCTTCATGTCGCGGGGCCGGCACGGGAGTCTATCCCCGCCATTCCGGTGGGGGAGCTGCCTCGCTGGAGTAAGAGCGTCGAGGTCCGTCAGGGTATCGAGAATATTCCATACTACCGACATCGCATCGCCGAACTCCTTGAATCGCTTCCGTTGCGCCGTGACGAGCGCTACGATGTCGCATTGGCGTCGGGGGAGGCGCTGGGTAATGCCTATGACCATGCGGGCGGTATCGGGTGCGTCCTGACGGTTCAGGCCTATGGCGATCGCGTTGTGGTTGAGGTGCTTGATCGAGGTGCCGGCTATTCTATCGATGAAACGAGCGAACCGGTCGCATCAGAGGAGCGCGGCCGTGGTATCAAGCTTATGCGTATGCTCGTCGATAACGTGGAGGTTGCTCGTCGTACGGACGGCGCCGGCACGCGCGTGCAGATGGTGAAGCTGTTTAGCGGAGCGCTGGAATCGTGTGCCTAGCCAATCGCTTTAGCGCGTTTAGCTACTAAGAACATGCGGCAGACAAGTTTTTTGAAAAAAGTACTTGCGTCTTTTGGACAACTCGCGTAAATTAATAACCCGCAAGCGGACATGGCTCAGTTGGTAGAGCACAACCTT
>CABMPS010000195.1 GCA_902388545.1 uncultured Collinsella sp. | reverse complement strand
CGCTGCTGGGCATGTTTATCGTAGCCGTCGCCATCACCAAGTATGTGTCAGTGGGTTCGCTTGCCGCGGCCATCGGACTTCCTATCGCTGCTTGCGCGGTCTTTCCGTACAGCAGCCTGGGCCTCAAGTTCTGCATGGCGATGATCGGCATCACCGTGGTGTGGGCCCATCGCTCGAATATCCAAAAGCTCATGGCCGGTAAGGAGTCCAAGCTCTCGTTTACCAAGCGCGTCACCGAGCCCGACGATAAGTAGGAGAGAGTCATGAATGTTGCGCTGATTGGCTCCGGCTCCTGGGGAACCGCCGTCGCCGGCCTCGCCGCCGAGCGAGCCGAGCGCGTGACCATGTGGGCCCATAGCGAGCAGACGGCCACCGGCATCAATGCCGAGCACCGCAATCCCCGGTATCTGGTGGACTACGAGCTGCCCGGCAACGTTGTCGCCGCCACGGACCTGTCGCAGGCGCTCGACGGCGCCGAGGCCATCATCTTTGCCGTGCCCTCCACGCACCTGCGCAGCGTATGCCATCAGGCAGCACCCTTCATCGCCGCCGACACCCCGGCACTCTGCCTCACCAAGGGTATTGAGCCCGAATCCGGCCTGCTTATGAGTGAGGTAATCGCCAGTGAGATCGGCAACGAGTCGCGTGTCGCGGCGCTCTCGGGCCCCAACCATGCCGAGGAGATCTGCCGCGGCGGGCTTTCTGCCGCCGTCATCGCCAGCAATGATCCACAGGTAGGGGAGACCTTTAAGGACCTGCTCCTATCCACGGCCTTCCGCATCTACCTGTCGCAGGACATGACCGGCGTCGAGGTTTGCGGCGCCATGAAAAATGTCATCGCCATCGTGTGCGGCATTTCCGCCGGTTCTGGTGCGGGCGACAACACGCTTGCCCTTATCATGACGCGCGGCCTGGCCGAGATCAGCCGTCTGGTGCACGCCCGCGGCGGTCAAGCCATGACCTGCATGGGTCTTGCCGGCATGGGTGACCTCATTGCCACCTGCACCTCCGAGCATTCGCGCAACCGCACCTTTGGCTACGAGTTTGCCCACGGCATCTCGCTCGACGAGTACCAGGCACGTACGCATATGGTGGTCGAGGGCGCCGTCGCGGCCCGCAGCGTCAGTGAGCTTGCCCGTTCACTGGGCGTAGACATTCCGCTCACCTTTGCCGTGGAGCAAACGCTCTACAACGGTGTTACTTTGGATAGGGCGCTCGAGATTCTCACAGATCGCGTCCCTTCTCAAGAGTTCTACGGACTCACCGACTAGCGCAGAAAGGCTTCTACCATGGGTTCCATCAAAATCGCTCCGTCTGTCCTTTCGGCCGACATGGCCAACCTCAAGGGCGAACTCGACAAGATCGCCGGTGCCGACTACGTGCACTTCGACGTTATGGACGGTCACTTTACCGGCAACCTCACCTTTGGCGTTGACATCCTTAAGGCCGTCAAGCGCTCCACCGATGTACCGGTCGACGCGCACCTCATGGTGACGAACCCCGACGAGACGGTCGATTGGTACGCCGACGCCGGTGCCGACATGATCACCGTGCACTACGAGGCTTCCACGCACCTGCACCGCACGCTCACGCATCTGCAGCAGCGCGGCGTCAAGGCCGGCGTGGTGCTCAACCCCGCCACCCCCGTGTGCGTGCTCGAGAGCATTATCGACGTCGTCGATATGGTGCTGCTCATGAGCGTGAACCCGGGCTTTGGCGGCCAGAGCTTTATCCCGGGCACCATCGCAAAGCTTCACGAGCTCAAGGCCATGTGCGAGCGCCACGGCGTGTCGCCCCTGATCGAGGTCGACGGCGGTATCTCTTCCAAGAACATCGCCGAGGTCGTCAAGGCCGGCGCCAACGTGCTCGTGGCCGGCTCCGCCGTATTTAAGTCCGAAGATCCCGCTGCCGAGGTTGCGCTGCTGCAGAAGCTGGGCAACGAGGCCGCACAGGAGGCATAAACCCTTATGACCGCAGGTCAAAACCGCATACCCGTGAATCTTGACTATGCCGCCTCGACGCCAATGCGCGCCGAGGCGCTCCTTGCGCAGCGCGAGTACGACGACAGCGAGCTTGCCGGCGTCAACCCCAACTCGCTGCATTCGCTCGGCCGCAAGGCTGCCGCGCGTCTGGAGGTTGCACGTCGCGAGATCGCCCGCAGCTTTGGCGCGCACGTCCGCCCGTCCGAGATTGTACTGACCAACGGCGGCACCGAAGCCAACCAGCTGGCGCTGCTCGGTCTTGCCGAGGGCGCTCGTCAGCGCGATCGCAAGCGCGGTCGCGTAATCGTTTCGGCCATCGAGCACGATTCGATTCTGGACAACCTGCCGCTGCTGCGTGCCGCCGGCTTTACCGTCGACCTGGTGCAGCCCTGCCGCGCGGGCTACGTTGACCCTGCCACGCTTGTCGAGCTGCTAGGCGACGACGTGGCGCTCGTGAGCATTATGGTCGCCAACAACGAAACCGGCGTGGTGCAGCCCATCCGCGAGCTTGCCGCAGCTGCGCACACCGCAGGTGCCCTGTTCCACACCGATGCCATCCAGGGCTACTTGCATATTCCACTCGATGTCACCGAGCTGGGCGTCGACGCCATGTCCGTCGCAGCCCACAAGATTGGCGGTCCCGTGGCATCTGGCGCACTCTACCTTAAGAGCCGCACGCCGCTGCGCCCGCGCATCTTCGGCGGCGGACAGGAGGCCGGTCGTCGTGCCGGCACGCAAGACCTGCGCACGCAGCTCGCCTTTGCCGCTGCCGCCTCGTCTCTGACGCCCCATGTGGCTCAGGAGCGCGCGAAGCTGCAAGCCCTTTCCGACAAGCTCTACGCCACGCTTACGGCCCATCCGCGCATTCACGCCACCATGGGTGACTACGCGCAAGCCGACCGTCTGCCCGGCATGTTATCGATCTACATTGACGGCATGGACTCAGAGGAACTCATCATCAAGCTCGACGCCGCCGGCTTTGAGGTTTCGGCCGGCTCGGCGTGCTCGAGCGGCAGCATGGACCCGAGCCATGTGCTCAGCGCCATGGGCATTGGTCGCGAGCAGGCACTAGGTGCACTGCGCATTTCCTTTGACGACCGCGTGAATCCGGACGATCTGGACGAGTTTGCCCAGACGCTGCTCTCGATCGCAGGTGCCGCATGATCGTCGCCGAGCTCGAGCGCGCGCTACTGGCACGCTATCCCAAGACGGACACCGAGCCCTGGGACCACGTAGGACTCTCCGTTGGCGATCCGGCCGCGGAGATCACCGGCGTTGCCTGCGCACTCGATGCGACTGAGGCTAATGTTCGCCGCGCCCAAGAAGCAAGCGCCAACGTGCTGCTGACGCATCATCCCATATACATCAAGGCACCCGAGGCCTTTTGTCCGGCGGATGCCACACGACCCCAGTGCAGTGCGGCCCTCTACGAGGCTGCCCGCTGCGGGGTGAGCATTATCTCGCTCCACACCAACCTGGACCGCTCGCACGAAGCCCGTGTCTGCCTGAGCAAGCTGCTGGGTGCCGCACCCGTGAGCTCACTGGAGCACGTGGACGACCCCGAGGCCACCGGCCTGGGCGCACTTGCAACGCTCAACGACCCGTGCACGCTGCGCGATCTTGCCACCCGTGCTGCCACGGCCTTTGGCAGCGACCCGCGTGTGTGGGGCAAAGCTGATCGCCCGTGCCGCACCGTCGCCATTTTGGGCGGCTCCCTGGGCGACTTCGGAGAGCTCGCCATCGCCGCGGGCGCAGATGTTGTCGTGACGGGCGAGGCGGGCTACCACGTGGCGCAAGACCTTGCCTTGCGCGGGCTGTCGGTGATCTTGCTCGGCCACGACCGCTCCGAGGAGCCGTTCGTTGATATATTGATGAACTCTGCAGTTGACGCCGGGGTCGACCCCCGTCATGCGATTAAAATACTGAACCCTTGCCAATGGTGGACTGTGACAAAAGGAGAGAACTTATGAGC
>CABMPS010000194.1 GCA_902388545.1 uncultured Collinsella sp. | reverse complement strand
AGCTTATTGATCGATATCCATGGACAGCATGAACATCAATCATTGTTGTACAAATCCAAGCATGCGCCTCGTCGATCTGTCCGACATCGGCCAGCGCCGTCGCGTATCGAATGCGCAGCTCAAGGGTATCCTCGCGCTCGCAGCGACGCGCAAGCAGGCGCGCGTACTGTTGGCGCTGAATCTGAGCAACGCGCCCCTCAGCCAAGCCCGAGCCCAAGTATTCACCAAGAAAATCACAGTATTCGTTGAGGTTTTGCGCGCTCGGGTCCGTCTTAAAGGCACGCTCCAGCTGCTGCAGTTTAAGGTCGGACTCCTTGGAGATCTGCGCCACCGCCGTCGCGGCATAGTGCGCCACCTCAACGTCGTCGTTAAGCTTAGCCGCCTGCAGCTGCGCCAGGTACGCTTCGGGCTCCTCGGTGAGCATGGAGAGCATTAGGCGGCGCCGGTATGCCGGGTCGTTGACGATAAGCGCCTCCTCGAGCGGCACTACGCCTGCATCGTCCTCACCGCTCGGTACCGACATACTACGATGCAGGTCGTCGTTGAAGCGCAGCGACTCCAGCGCAGACTCTTTCAGCCACTCGCCAAGCACCGCGCTGCGCACCGATAGCAAAACCACCAGCAACGGGCCCCACAGCGGCACCAGCACTATTACAGCCAGCATGTGCCCGCGCACCGGCAGCAGGCCCAGCTTCATGAGCGTCCACAGCATCAGGCAAACCAGCGAATGAATCAGCAGCAAGACGGCAGCAACGACAAGCGAGATCAAGCGGCACCCCCCCTCACCGTCACCGGTGTAAGCGATGCGCTGCAGCAGCGCCACGATGCCCTCGCCGTCGACGGGCTCCACCGCAATATGCTTTGCGCTCAGGCGCTTACGGATAATGGGAAGATCGCACGCCTTTGCCTGGCGCATAAGCAGGTAGAGCACGTTGCCGTCGACCAAGCCCGCCGCGTCGCTCTCGCGGATTGCCGACCCAATTGCGCCCACCAGCTCGCCGACAGGCTCCATGCCCGGTACCACGCGCAGGAGCAAAAAACTCCCCATCTTGCTATCTGCCAGCGCCTGCTCCGCCGCGAGCTCTTGGCCAATGGCCGCCTGCTTGAGCACGCAAGTGCCGTCAACGCAGCGTTTATCCTGCGCCACCGCCTCATAGTCAAAGGCACGGCCCAGCGCGCTTTCGACCAGCCCGCACAAGATGCGGAACAGGTTTTGATAATAGAGGGTCATTTGGTTTTCGGCCGCACTACGCACAAAGATCAACACGGCGGGTGCCCCGTCGCGCTCGATCGCGTATCCAAACATGGGAAACCCCGGCGTCAGCTCACGGTTCACCCACAGGTTCGAACGACCCCCGTCGCCCAAAAGAGGTGCAAGCTGCTCAAGCGTGAGCGAGCGTGCGGCATTTTCGGCAATCGCGGGACTTGCTGCCACCAGGCGTGCAAATGCCCCGCCCGAAACATGGTAGATCGCCACCGAATCGTTCTCGAGGATCTCGCCCAGAAGCTCGCAGCACTTGCGATAGATGTCGCGTGGGTTGAGTACGTCGAGCTCCTGCGTCACGGCAAAGATCTTGCCAAAGCTGTCGTGGCGACCCACAATCTGGCGCCTGTACGCGCGCTTGTCCTCGATCGCGTCGTGGTAAAGCTGTGTGAGGAACGTATTGCGATTACGCACGAGCTCGTTTTGATCGCGCTCCGCCCTAATGGCTTCGCTGTTGCGCAGCTGCACATAGCCGCACACGGCACCCACCACAAAGTACGCAATAAACGGCAGCCAGTTGGACGGCTCGTAAAAGAGACCCTGGAAGGTATAACCGTACTGAGTAAAGTAGCTCGCGGCCAAACCCACCGACGCCAGCAGCGCCGCAACCAGGCCAAAATCGAGCCCATACAGCGTGCCGATCAGTACCACGTACAGCAGGCGGTAGTCGAGCACGTTAAGCTGAGCAGACTGCGAAAACACCAGCTCCAGGCCCTCAAAGAGCACCCAGGCCAGCGCGGTCTCCAGGCATTTGATGGGCAGTGTCCGCCCGCGCATGCGGTCGATGGCGGCACGCAGCGGATGGCGCTTGCCCGCGAGGGTCTGCTCCCAGCGGGCGTGTATGGTCGAAAGATCGCGCAGCACGTCATAGCGCTGGAACCACCCGTAGCGCGTGCGGACGGTATCGCTCGGAGCAATGGAGACGACGGCGTCCCCGTCGTAGGTAATGTCGAGCCCCGGGAACAAGCCCTTGAGCGCCTCGCCCAGGTCTCCCACGGTGTGGGCAAAGCTATCCGGAACCTCGAGTTCCTCGAATGTGGCATCCCAGCTGTCGAAGATGCGACGCACCAGAACGGCCAGCTCCTCGGCGCAGAGGGCACCGAGCGGTGAGTCCGCCCCAGCCCTCATGACAGCAGAGCCTTGCGAGCACGCCTCGAACAGCGGGGTCAAAATCGGGTCTTCCAGCGTGGGCGAGGCGGTGTACAGATACGGCACGCGCAAGATCTTGGCCTGAATGCCGTCGCGGACCGCATAGTAGCGGCACAGGTCGTTGGCCGCACGGGCAATGATGCCCTTGCCGTTTTGCCCCGCAACGTCCACCGCACCGTCCGCTCCCATGGGACCAGTCACAAACAGCAGCTGAATCTGGCGACCCATGCAAGCTCGAAAGACGGAGCGCAGCAGCTCGATGTCGCCAACGGCCTCGGTATGCGGCGTGAGATAGGTAGAGAGGTAGACCACACGGTCGAATTCGTAAGCCTGGTCCAGGTGCTGTAGCAGCTCTTTCCAAGACGCATGGAGCGACGACCCGTCGCGGCGCGCCTCGTTGGCCGCCACGACCTGAACATGGTCACCGGGAAACGCCTTGGCACAAAAGTCGTCATCGACATACGCGGTATTGCCAACAACCAGCACTTCCACCGTGCGCTCCCCCTCCCCAAATTTAGCTTTTGCCATGGTAAACATGCGTATTGTACGCTGTCAATGTAGGCCAAAGGCAACTTTAAAGCTGTTTTAAGAACTTTTTCAGACGGGAAGCGACTCGCGCCTGAGCCAGAGAGCCCTACACGTGCCGCTGCACGGCGGAGAAAGGCGAATCCACTACCCCTCAGGCATAATTCCTGAGCAAAATCAAGCAGAGCACACGGCTTTTTGCGCCACTTTAAGACGTAATCGGGATGTGGCGAGAGGCCAAATTCGGAAGTGCGGGGAAAACCAAAGGAATGCTGACCAGACCCCCGTTTTAGGCTTCCGCGACCTGCGGTTTTGATACAAAAAAAACCGCGTTGTGCTCGAAGGTTTTCGATTTTTCCCCGCACTTCTGTAATTACATCTCTGGATCGAGGGCGCAGGCAATGGTGACGACATCCACGATAGCGCCCCCCTATGCCTGATACCAAAATCGTTCCATAGGGACCCGTTTCCCAATGATTCTTCACAAAGGGCATTAAGGCGCATGAGAACATGGTAGAGGCAAGCAAGCGCGCTTCCACGTTTTCGCCCATGGTGACCACGGTATAATCCAACGAGACAAGCAACGAACGGGAAAGGCAGCGCGGATGAACCTGGGCAGCGAGAGCGAGACCGTCGAGTTCAAGAAGTCCACTGGCGAGCATAAAGAAGCACTGCAAGCCATCAGCGCCATGCTGAACAAGCACGGCCGCGGCGAGCTCTACTTCGGCGTGAAGGACAACGGCGATGTCATCGGCCAAGATGTCAGCGACGCAACGCTGCGCCAGGTGACGTCGTGGGTGTCCGACAAGATCGAGCCCGCGGTGTTCCCGACGGTCGAGTGCCTCGACGCCGATGATGGGCTGCGATACATCAAAATTGCCTTCTCAGGTGCCGACGCCCCCTACTCCGCCGACGGACGCTACTTCACCCGCGTGGGGACTTCGAACAAAGCGCTGTCGGCCTCGGAGCTGAGCGCCATGGTCGTCAAGCGTGATGAAGTCAAGCTGATGGAAGCAAGAAGTAAT
>CABMPS010000193.1 GCA_902388545.1 uncultured Collinsella sp. | reverse complement strand
AAATTACGTATACAGTCGAGCCAGTATTTGTCGGTGTTTGAGCCACTCCATATAAAGCCAAAGTCGCCGGCAACGATCACCACGTCATCGCGCGTCAGCGTACGGCCCAATGGCCAAACGCGCGACGAGAAGCGGCTCGCCCCGTACTCGGCAACACCGTGAACGTCTCCGGTAACGAAAATGGACATTAAGCGGCACCTCCGTGCTGTGCGACTCTAGACAAATCGATGGCAGAAATTGCGGATCAGCCCCGGCATCCGCACCCCTTAGGGCTTACCCCTCGTTCTTCCATCCAAACGGATCAAACACCCAAAAAACTAGATCGAGCACACTGTTGGCGGGCAGCATGTTGGGCAGGGCGTCTTGCCTCGCTTGAGTGCGGCCGCTAATGGTACGCTGGTTTTAATGGCGTTTTGAGGAAGGCTTTTGCACCCCGTAGAACGGTGGTAAATCTTGCCGTTCTTGGTAACGATTACCTTGATTTTTGAGACATCCACACTGCGGGGCTCGATGGGCGCGGCCACCTTTTGACGAGCCGGTGCCGTTTTCCAAGGCTTGCCTCCCGAAAAACCAGAATCGCAGAACCGATTAATATAGCCGTCAAAACACCCATCGAACAGCAATCCCGTTGCCAGGCCCGCTATGAATCCGCAGACGATCGCGGCCTCTCCTCTAATTTGCATATATCCCTCCTTAATCGCTCTTGAAGAAAAGGGCGGCGCGCGCCGCATGGAGCCTCATCACCCCCTACGGTACGCGCCGAAAATGGTCCGCAGCCCCTTCTGTCCCTAACGGGTCAGCTGGCGGCGCTTATCGGACAGGAAGACACCGGCGGCCACCAGGACCGTGCCGCCGATTACGAAGGTCTCACCCAGCAGGTCGGACGCATCGCCCGTGGTAGGCATCGCCGTCTGCTGCGTCGCAATCTCAGTCGTTGCCACCGCATGATTGGCCTGATACGTCACCTGCGTGACGGGCTGGGCCTGCTCGCCATTCCCGCGTTCGGCGGCCTCTTGGCGAGCAATCTCGGCGTTGAGCTCGACAATAGCCTGGTCGAGCTCGGCCTTGGCGGCGGTGTAGTTTGCAAGCGCCTCCAAGTATGCCGGCGCCACAGCATCCGCCGCAGCCACGGCGGCACCGAGCTCGGCCTTGGCGGCTGCGACGTGCTCGGCGGCATCGTGAGCCGCAGCGATTTTGGCATTGAGCGCCTC
Organism: uncultured Collinsella sp.; assembly: GCA_902388545.1. Lineage (GTDB taxonomy): Bacteria > Actinomycetota > Coriobacteriia > Coriobacteriales > Coriobacteriaceae > Collinsella. Next base: position 2,755 of record CABMPS010000193.1, on the reverse strand, counting down.
GTCCGCATCGTCAGCGCTGCCATTGACGATAGCTTCGGCAAGATTGACGCTGCGCAGGCGGGCAACCGCGGCGGCAGAGGCATCGCGGGCGGCAGTTGCATTCGCCACGGCATCGTCAGCCTCCACCACGTCGTACTCGGCATCGCTCACGGCCACCTCCGCAGCATCGAGCGCGACATCGGCAGTGGCTTTGCCCTCTGTGGCCCTGGCAAGTGCCGCAGCGGCATTCTTAAGCTGAGAGGCACGCCCGGCAGCTGCATCAGATTTTGCCTGAGCCGTTGCCATGACGGCGTCGGCATCGCTCGCAGCCTGCTGGGCCATATCGAGCTCCGCCTGAGTGGCAGCAGCACCGATGTCTGCCTGATCGGCATCGCCTTGGGCGGCAAGAAGTTCGGCCTCCGCCACGCGCTGATTGGCACGAGCGTCTTCGAGTGCAGACGATGCCGCATCAAACGCACGCTGAGCAGCGGCGATATCGGCTGAGTATGCCGCCAGCTCATCCTGGGCCGCGGCAAGTGCATCCTGCTTTTCGTCAACACCGGTACGAGCGGCGTCCAGCGCGCGTTTGGCAGCAGCCGCCTTGCCCTTGGCAATGTCGAGCTCGCCAGACTTGGCAGCCACGGCATCCTGCGCCACCGCGACAGCGGCGTTGGCAGCGCTCAAATCGACGCGGGCATAGCTCACGGCACGCACGGCGGCATCAGCTGCAGCCTGCTTTTGCTCCACAGCGGCCTGGGCCTCCGAGGCCTTGGCAGCCGCGGTATCAACGTCATCGGCAGCGCGCTCAACCTGGGCTTGCTTTGCCGCAGCGGTCTGTGATGCTGCATCCACCTTGTTGCCGGCATCGTTGGCAACGCCCTGCGCCGCAGCAAGCTCGTTGCGCGCCGCGTCCACGCCTTGCTCGGGATTTGCCAGAGAGTCGCACCACGCGTTCAACGCAGCCTCATACTCAGCAACCGTCATCGGATTGAGGTTATACGGCTTGTACCATTGACCAGAATATACAAATGTCTGCGCCTGTGTACTCCCGTACAGCGTCCCTCGCGTGCAAACGCCCATGCCCGTCACGGTGTAATCGGGGTTGATCACGTTGATGTAATGGCCGACCGAAGGGTTTGATCCACCGTGCAGTGCGGCGTAGTTATCAATCTGGGAGCTATGCGCCGTATAGAAATCGTAAGCGGCCTTTCCCGTAAGGCCCGATGCGCCCAGCGAGGCGGCGGCAGCATCAAAGATGGCCTTCTCCTGATCGACCCACTGCTTAAACGGATTGCTTCCGTAGTTCCACGCCACATTCTCGCCCACGTTAAACTGCTGAGCGTGCGCGACTTTCGTATCCGAGAAGTTCGCATCGGCAATGGCAGTCGCCATCATGGCATACGTCACCTTGAGCTCGCCTAGGCCAACGCTTGCGCGATACTCGTTGCACGCTTTGAGCCACACGACCGCCTGCTTCATATTGGTCAGACTTGTCGCGTCGACCTCCTCGCCCACCTTGTTGTAGTTAGCGAGTTTGCAGTTGAGGATGATATTCGCCGCATCGTCGGCGCCCACACTCTTAAAGAACGCGATAGCACCCTGGCGGTAGTTCCCCGCCGATGCGTTCGCCGTTGCCTGCGCGGCATCGAGCTTGGCCTGGGCCTGAGCCACAGCTTGGTCGGCCTGCCGCTTTTGGGCCTTCGCTTGATCGAGCGCCTTATCGGCAGCGTCTTTCTCGTCCTTGGCTGCCGAGAGCTTGGCCTGGGCATCGGCCAACTCCGTAAGCGCGGAGGCATGATCGGCCTTAGCCTGGTCAAGGGCGGCATCGGCTGCCGTCTTGGCGGCAGCAGCGTCATCCAACTTGGCCTGGGTAGCGGCAGCAGCCTGTTGCTGAGCGGCGAGTGTCTGCTGAGCAGCCTGCACCTCGCCCTCGACGGCAGCCACCTCTTGCTCGACGGCAGCAAGCTCGCTCTCGCGCTGCGACTGCGTGGCCTTGGCGGCCGTTAGCGCCTCGGACGCAGCGGTCACCTTTGCCTTGGCGGCCTCGTACTCTGGGCCCGCAGCGCCCTGCTCGGCTCGGTCCAGATCGGCCTTGGCCGCGTCATAGCTCGCCTGCGCGGCATCCACATCCGCATCTGCCGCGGCCTTTGCCTGCTGAGCTGTCGAAAGCTTGCCCTGTGCGTCCTGCCGCTTGGCAGCGGCGTCAGCAGCAGCGACCTGAGCATCCGAGAGCTTAGCCTGCACATCAGCTGCCGACTGCTTTGCCTGCTCCAAATCACTCGCGGCCTGCTCTGCGGCAGCCTGGGCGGCGGCTACGGCCTCGGGCGTGGCATCGGATGCAGCAGCCTGTGCGGCCTCAAACGCAGACTGGGCATCGGCAGCCGCCTTCTGGGCGACAGCCAGGGCTTCGTCCTTGTCCGTCAGGCTCCTCTTGGCGGCATCAAGCGCAGCCCGAGCGTCCTCAAGCGCCTTGACGTCAAGATCGGCCTTATCCTGCGCGGCACCCATCTGCTTTTCCAGCTCGGCCGAGGCAGCAGAAGCCGCGCTCTTGCTCGCATCGCAAGCCGCGTCATAGGCACCCTGCGCCTGCTGCTGGTTGACGGCGGCAGCATCGTAGGGAGCAGCAGCCGCTTCCAGATCGGCCTTGGCGGTAGCAGCCTTGGCGCGCGCCGCATCAACTGCAGCCTGCAGATCGGCGACCTTTTGCGCCGCAGACACGGCGCCCACGCCAGCACCGGCGGCCGCAGCGCTCGTCAGCGGCGACATCACCGCAGCC
>CABMPS010000192.1 GCA_902388545.1 uncultured Collinsella sp. | reverse complement strand
CAGCTTGTGAAGTGGAAAACTGTCCGACGACCGAGCGACGGACGCGGCATGCTCGGCGCGGCATCGGCCACGCGACGGGCAGCGAGCGCCAGGCCGCGAGCACCATCCGAAATAAACGTCGGCATCGAAGCCTTCTCACGCAGGGCATCGAGCGCCGCGTCGCCCAGCTCGGCCAGCCAAGCGTTAACGGCGCGACCGCGGATATGCGTCTGCGCCACCGAGTCGATCGCCGAATCGGGAATACGTTCGAGCATAGAGTCGGAGGCATCGGCAAGCGACTCATTGATGCGGTCGGCAAGGTCGGCACGCACACGCTCCAGCTGATCTGACAGACGCCGCCAGCTCGCCAACGAGCACGCCGCGTCGACCATCATCGCGACCGCGACGATAAAGGCGGACAGCCGCACAATCAGCACCGGCAGATGGCCAAGCAGCCCCAGCAATGCCGGCTCCACTAAACGGCAAATACACAACGCACCCAAGCCAAACGCGCAGGCCCAGTACAGGCAGATGCGTCCGTGCAGGTTAAACGGCAGATGCGAGTAATCCCAAAACCGGGCACCCGTCGTTTTTTCCAACAGCACGCCCACGCTATATTCGATCACGCTGCATACGAGCGCGGCGGCGACAAACTGGCTCGAGGCGTCTGGGATTCCACGCAGCAGCAACCAGCACGCAATGCCGCCCGCACCGTAGATGGGACAACACGGCCCTAGCAAAAAGCCGCTGTTGGCAAAGCGTCCGTGGTTGAGCATGGCGCAGACTGTCGACTCCCATACCCAGCCGCAAAAACCGTAGAAGGCAAACGAGAGTACCAGCGCCGAGAGCGGACAGGCGGCAAGCGTCGCGCCGTCAAATGCCATGTCGATCGCGGTTCCCACCGTCTACCCACTCCTCTTTTCGTTCGATTCTTTGCTCGAGCCGTCACTCGGGCCCTCGTTCAAATCGTTCGCGCCGCCTTTGCGCGGCAGACGGCCGGCAATCGTCTCGCGCAGTGCGCACCATTTATCCGCCAGGCACACAATCCATGCCTCACGACACGTCGGCGGCACCGGTACCAGCGGAAACATATGCCGTACGATAATATTCCGCTCGCGCGGCGTCAGCTCAAAATCTTCCTCCGCACGCGCCAAGGCAAAAAACGGGTGACGAAAGCCATGCAGTCGATGGCTTGGGTCGGGATCGTGCCAGTCATAGAGAAAGTAATCGTGCAGCAGGGCCCCGCGCAGCAGCGATAAGCGGTCGACGGAGATACCGACGCGGCCCAGGCGCTCGGCAAAGGACAGACTTGCCCGCGCTACCGAGGTCACATGCGTATAGACCGTCACATCGCCATGTTGGATAAACTCATGCATCAGGTCCAAGCGGCCCGCCTGGGCAAGCTGACGGGCGGCATCGTCGACCTCGCGCGCGATTTTCTCGGCACGAACGGTATCGGACATGCGGCCTCCTTCCGGCGGCGCTCGGCGGCAAGCCGCGGCCTGCGCGCAATGAATAAAATCATCATCGAATTTACCAGTATGGCATCGGACAAAACGTTTTGCCCCACCAGTTGGCGAATTACCGCGCCGCCGTCACATATCAAACGCCAAAATGTGCGAGACTGTCTTGTGCAATTGTGCCGGCCGAGGGAGTGCCGGCGCACGATTCGCATGGAGTAACCCACAACGATGCTGCTTACGCAAACGACAACGCCCGAGGACGTCAAGGCTCTCGATCGCGCCGAGCTTCCGCTGCTCTGCGGCGAGATCCGCCACGCCATCCTCGAAAGCTCCGCCGCCGTCGGCGGGCACGTTGCCCCCAACCTGGGCGTCGTTGAGCTTACGGTTGCGCTCCATCGCGTGTTTAACTCCCCCATCGACAAGATTGTCTTTGATGTTTCGCACCAGACCTACGCCCACAAGGCGCTGACTGGGCGCGCGTACACTTATATCGACCCGGCACGCTACGGCGAGGCCTCTGGTTTTGCCAATCCTGACGAGTCCGAGCACGACCTGTTCGCCATGGGCCACACCTCCACGTCGGTGAGCCTGGGCTGCGGCTTGGCGCACGCTCGTGACCTGGCGGGCGATGCGTACAACGTCATCACCATCATTGGCGACGGTTCGCTTTCGGGCGGTCTGGCGTTTGAGGGCTTTAACAATGCCGCCGAGCTCGACAGCAACCTGATCATCATCGTCAACGATAACGACCAGTCCATCGCCGAAAACCACGGTGGCCTGTATCGCAATCTGGCCGAGCTACGCGCCAGCAACGGCACCTGTGAGCGCAACGTTTTCCGCGCGATGGGGCTCGACTACTGCTATCTGGACACCGGCAACGATGTGTTGGCCCTGGTCGACACGCTGCAGGAGCTGCGCGATATCGATCATCCCATCGTGCTGCACGTCTCCACCGCAAAGGGCAAGGGCTTTGAGCCAGCCCAGAGCGACCCCGAGCGCTGGCATCATGTGGGTCCGTTTGACATGGCGACTGGGCGCAAGCTCTGCCCGGGCCATCCGAGCGAGCCTGCGCCGCGCACCTATGCCGACATTACGGGCGAGGCGCTCAGCGCCGCCATCGAGCACGATCCGCAGGTCGTGGGCATCACGGCCGCCACGCCCTACATCATGGGCTTTACACCCGAGCTTCGCGCCGCCGCCGGCAAACAGTTCGTCGATGTGGGCATTGCCGAGGAGCACGCCGTGACCTTTGCCACCGCGCTTGCGCGCTCGGGTGCCAAGCCAGTCTTTGGTGTGTACGGCACGTTTTTGCAGCGCGCCTACGACGAGCTGTGGCACGACCTGTGCCTCAACGATGTCCCCGCAACCATCCTGGTGTTTGGCGCGTCGATCTTTGGCACCACATCCGAGACGCACCTTTCGTTCTTTGATATTTCCATGCTGGGCGGTCTTCCCAACATGCGCTACTTGGCGCCGGCCTGCATGGAGGAATATCTGTCCATGCTGAGCTGGTCGCTCGACCACCGCGAGCATCCTGTGGCGATCCGTGTGCCGGGCATTGGCCTGGTAAGCCGCCCCGATCTGGCGCCTGCCGAGGGCGACGATTACGGCGTCGCTCATTACAACGTGGTGCGCCAGGGTCGCGACGTGGCCGTGCTCGCGCTTGGCGATTTCTTTGAGTTGGGCGAGCGCGTGGCAAACCGCTTGGCTGCCGAGTACGGCATCGAGGCCACGCTCGTCAACCCGCGCTTCGCAACCGAACTCGACCGCGAGTTCCTCGACAGCCTTGCCGCCGAGCATCGCGTTGTCGTCACCCTCGAGGACGGCGTCTTGGACGGCGGTTGGGGCGAGCGTGTGGCGTGTTACCTGGCCTGCACGCCCGTGCGCACGCGCACCTTCGGCATCGCCAAGGGCTTCCCCGACCGCTACGACCCCAACGAGCTGCTCGCTCAGAACGGCATGACGGTCGAGACCATGGCCGCCGAAGCCGTGAGACTACTCAACGAGTAAGAAAGCCTCCGCAAGGGAAGCATCCCTGCGGAGGTTTTTATTTTCGCGGCGCGATTATCTCAATCTGTAACATCTAGGGCCCGAATTCCCGTCTAACTGTTACAGATCTAGATAAGACGTCTTAGTCCCAAACCTTTATCTCAATCTGTAACAGAAAGGGAGCTTTTGTCCGTCTAACTGTTACAGATCGAGACATTCGAATCCCCCTGAAGAGAAAATCTCAATCTGTAACAGTTACTCGGCAAAAATGGCTGCAGATGTTACAGATCGAGACAAAACAGCAAGGCATGCCGCTGCATCGGCCAGAACCACCACAAAGGTGCCTGTCCCTTTTTGGTAGGTAGAATAACCCATAAGGTAAGTATGTTTCTGAGTTATTTCGTGTTGACCCATTTGAGTGGGATAGGGTATAACTCTACTCAACCGCTAGGGATTTTATTGAGAAAGGTGTTCTACCATGAGCAAGAACCTCTCCCAGCAGGTCGTTCTCGACCGCCGCGGCTTTGTCGCCGCCACCTTCGCAACCGTCGCCGGCCTTGGTCTTGCCGGCTGCTCTGACACCAGC
>CABMPS010000191.1 GCA_902388545.1 uncultured Collinsella sp. | reverse complement strand
TGGTGCGGAACTGGTCGTCGGTAAGGTTGCGTTTGGCGCCGCAAACCGCACGGGAGTTGGAGTGGCTGGCGACGAAGGGACGCGTGGCGCGGGCGGCGACCTCGTCAAAGCACTCATCGTTGAGGTGGGAGACGTCGAGCACCATGCCGGCGTGCTCCATCTGCGTAAGCGCCTCGATGCCGGCGGCGGTGAGGCCGGCGTGGGTGTCGTGGCCGCTCGCGAGCGGTCCCTGCGCGTTCCAGCTGAGTGACGACATAAGCACGCCCAGGCTCTTGAGCACCTCGATCAGCGCGGGGTCCTCGGCAAAGAACGTGGCGTTTTCGATGGTGTGGATGCAAGCGACCTTGCCGTCCTTGAGCGCGGGGCGAATGTCTGCGGCGCTGCGCACGTTGACCATACGGTCGTGGTTGAGCATTGCCTGGCCGCTCATATGCGCCATGATCTGCGCCTGGAAGCGCGCGGCGTGGGCGGTGGGAATCTCGTCGGGGACAAACGTGGCGAAGCACTGTGCCCACGGCGTGTTGCCGATCTTTGCGAGCGAGATGGCACAGGCGTTACCCTCGATGAGGTCGAAATCTTGCGGATGCGTTTCGTCGCCGGGGAAATAACCGTCGGTGCCGGCGGTAAAGCGCAGGTCGAGATCGAGCGTGGCCCAGCCGATTCGGTCGGCAGTGTCGCAGTGTAGGTCAAATACGGGATATGCCATGGTTCCTCCGGTTGCAGCGTTTCTTTGCAAACTGTCATTGAATTGTATGACTAGGGTATAGTTAGCGCCATATGTTCACGGCGGCCCGCGTTGTGCGCCGCCCTTATCACGGAGGTTACCATGTCCAACCAGGGCAAGAAGGTCAAGACCCATTATCGCGGCACGCTCGATGACGGCACGCAGTTCGATAGCTCCTACGATCGCGGCGAGCCGCTGGAGTTCACCTGCGGCGCCGGTCAGATGATCAAGGGCTTCGACGCCGCTGTTGTCGACATGCAGGTGGGCGAGAAGAAGACCGTGCACATTCCTGCTGCCGATGCCTACGGCGAGCACAATCCCGAGATGGTTCTGACCTTCCCGGCCGAACAGGTTCCCAACATCGAGCAGATCGAGAAGGGCATGAAGCTTTTCCTGTCCACGCCGAGCGGTATGCCCGTTCCCGCCGTGGTCATCGACGTAACGCCCGAGGCTGTGACGCTCGACGCCAACCACGAGCTGGCCGGCAAGGACCTCAACTTTGATATCGAGCTCGTTGAGGTCGAGGGTTAGAGTATGCCTGAACGCTTGGTTTCGACGACATGCTTGGGAAATCTCAACGATCCGTCCTATGAACTCCTGCTTCGCCGGAAGTTGGGCGGCGTCTTTGAAGTTGACGAGCTACTGTTCGATTGGGACCGGGCTGATGTATGCGCGTTTGCGGGCGTGACGGAGCTGGGGCGCACGATCGATGTTCGGCTGGATGCTGCCGACGGCGGTCGTCTTGCCGATGGCGACGTGCTCACCATTGACCGTTCGGGCATGGTGCCCGTGGTGGTTGTCGTGCGCCTGCGCAGCGCCGAGGTCTATTTGGTCGAAGTCGACCGCATGGATCCGATTGCGCTCGCGCATGCGTGCTGGGAGATCGGCAACATGCATGCGCCGCTCTTCCGGGGCGACTCGGACGAGCATACCGTGCGCATGTATACGCCGGTGCAGCCGGTTTTGGGCCGTATGCTTCGCGGCGTCGAGGGAGCTCGAATCTCGATCGTTTCGCGCGAGCTCGATGCGGGCCGACGCTTTGCGTCGAGCGCGGCCGATGTTGTCGTGAGCATGGCTCCGGACTTTACCATCGTTAAAAAGACGCGCGACTAAGCGCGCGTATGCGCAAGACGGGCTTTGAGGGGTGACCGATCAAGGTCCGTCTTGCTGTTGATAGGAGGCTTTGGGGGAAGCATATGGGTCTTGAGGGAATCAAGCTGATTGCATGCGATTTGGACGGCACGTTGCTGCACCCGGGGGAGCGCGAGCCGCGTTCCGAGGCCTTTGAGCTTATCGATGAGCTGCATCGTCGCGGTATCGTGTTTATGCCGGCGAGTGGCCGTCAATATGCGAGCCTGCGCTACCTGTTTGCCCCGGTGGCCGATGAACTCGCCTATGTATGCGAAAACGGAGCCCTGGTCATGAGCGAGGGGCGTGCCGTGGTCAAGCGTTCTATGGAGCGTGGCCTGGCCATGGATATCGCGAATGCCGTGGTTGCGTACCCCCATGCCGACGTGACCCTTTCGTGCGAGGGACACCTCTACACCATGAGCAGCAACGATGCGTTTGTTGACCACCTGCGTTATGAGGTCCATTGTGATGTGGCGGTAGTCGACCGTCCCGAAGACATTGACGAGGATGTCATTAAGATTGCCTTCCAGACGCCCGAGGCGGAGCAGCCGGCGGCGCTGGAGTATTTTGTGCGTCGCTTTAGCGACCGGGTCGATGTGATGACGTCGGGAACCGAATGGACCGACTTTATCGGCTTTGATTCGGGCAAGGGGTCCGCGCTTGCCGATTATGGTTGTGCGCTGGGGATCTCACCTAACGAAATGATGGCGTTTGGCGATAACGAAAACGATCGCGACATGCTCAACGTGGTGGGCCATCCCTATCTGATGGAGAGCTGCAATCCCAGCATGCGCGGTGTCAATGACCGTGTCCGCTACGTGCGCACGGTCGAAGAGGAGCTGCGTCGTCTACTTGCTGAGTAGGCATGTCCCAAACATCTACCGGCAGTCGGGGCAGAGACCCTCGAAGATGGTGTAGTGCGACGTGACGTGCCAGCCGATTTGCTCGGACGCCTTGGCGTCGAGCTGGGCATCGAAGGGGAGCGGTACGTCGATGACGCGGCTGCATGAGGTGCAGATGATATGCGCATGCGGCTCGATCGTGCGATCGAAGCGGCTGCCGCCCGGCGTCTTAATAGAGAGAATCTCCCCTGCGTCGGCTAAGAGATTGAGGTTGCGGTAGACCGTGCCGCGGCTGATCTTGTCATCCTGTTCGCGTACGGCGTTGTAGATTTCGTCGGCGGTGGGATGGTTATAGCTTTGGCGCACAGCGTCAAGAACCAGCTTTCGCTGCTTGGTATTCCTTCTTTGCACCGCCATGCGCCTCGCCTCTTTTCTATCAACGGTCGTAGGTAAATGATAACGTATTTAGCACACAATACTAATAACGAGGAATGAAACCGTCTTCATTGGCAAGTGGGGCTCGGGTCTGGGCGTCTACGAGGCGAAAACGCGTTCCCATGCGCTCATAGGAGGCATGAAGCGCCTCGAGATGAGACAGGATGTTTGCCGGAGCTCCCTGTATCTCCATCTCGACTGACCCGTCTTCCATGTTACTCACCCAGCCGGTGAGTGCGCGTGCCTGTGCGAGGTTGGTGTTGGTAAAGCGAAAACCAACGCCTTGGACTTGCCCCTCCCAGCGTAGGAAATAGCGCAGGGGAGTGTCTTGAGTGGCCTCGTCGCTTGCGAGCACAGTAAGCCTGCGGCGCAGCTCGAGCTCGACGTTTGATGGTTTTTGAGGCTCTCGACTGCCGCCGGTGACGCTGGAGAAGAACGTATCGAAGAAGCCCATCGCTAGGCCTGCTTGCCTGCATCGGCCGGGAAGGTAATGCCGGCCTGCTGGCGCACGGCATCCATGATGCGCAGCGAGACGAGCGTGACATCGCGGTAGTGGCCAAGCTCGTGACGTCCCGCCGGGGTCTCCCAAATCTCTTCCTTAACGTTATCGATGCCGCCGATGGCGGTGATAAAGTCCGCGAGCTCGTACTCCATGGTGTTGCTCGATTTGGGAAGGTCGAGCGCGCGTCCGTTGTCGCCTTGCTCGCGCGGCGCCTCGGTCGCCGATCCGCGCACGACGTCGCCGCGATAATCGATGCGTACGTTGCGGGGCGTGGACAGATGGTCAATCTGGATGGTGCCGCGCTCACCTTCGATTTGCGAGGGCAGCAGATCGTTGGTGATCTTGGAATGCGCAAGCTCGACGGAAATGCGGCCTCCGCCATAGCTGGCGAGAATG
>CABMPS010000190.1 GCA_902388545.1 uncultured Collinsella sp. | reverse complement strand
CGCCAGGGCGTGTTCGCGCCCGTCTTTGACGCCGCTATCGCCGACGGTTACAAGCGTCTCATGGCCCCCTCGCTGGAGCGCGAGGCCCGCGCCAAACTCACCGTCCGCGCTCAGACCGAGGCCATCAATGTCTTTGCCAAGAATCTCGAGGGCTTGCTCTCGGCACGCCCCGTGCGCGGCGCCCGCGTGCTCGCGCTCGATCCGGGCTACCGCACCGGCTGCAAGGTCGCTGTCATGGACGAGACCGGCAAGCTGCTCGACCACGGCGTTGTCTACCCCACCAAGCCGCGCCACGACGTCGCCGGCACCAAGCGCGAGCTCGCCCGCCTCGTCAAGAAGGACGGCGTCAACACCATCGTCATCGGCAACGGCACCGCCAGCCGCGAGACCGAGGAAGTCGTCTCGGAGTTCATTGCCGAGCAGGCGCCCGGGCTGCGATACACCATCGTCAACGAAGCCGGCGCGTCGGTGTACTCCGCCTCCGAGCTCGCCAGTCAGGAATACCCCGACCTGGACGTCACCGTGCGCGGCGCCATGAGCCTGGGCCGCCGTCTGCAGGACCCGTTGGCAGAGCTCGTCAAGATTCCGCCCCAGTCCATCGGCGTGGGCCAGTACCAGCACGACCTTGACCAGGCCGAGCTTTCGCGCACCCTGGGCCACGTGGTGGAAGACGTCGTCAACCGCGTGGGCGTCGACGTCAACACCGCAAGCGCGAGCCTGCTGGGATACGTATCGGGCATCACGCCGAGCGTGGCCAAGAATATCGTGGCCTACCGCGAGGAAAACGGAGCCTTTACCGATCGCCGCCAGCTCAAGAAGGTCCCCAAGCTGGGACCCAAGGCATACCTCAATGCCGCGGGCTTCCTGCGCATTAGCGGCGGCAAGAACCCGCTCGACGCGACGAGCGTCCACCCCGAAAGCTACGAGGTGGCCACGGCCGTCCTGGAACGCGCCGGCGTTGCGGCAAGCGAGCTCAGCCGCGGCGGCGTGCCCGACATCGAGCGCCGTCTGGGCAGCATTTCGGCACTGGCAAGCGACCTGGACTGTGGCACCCTGACGCTCATCGACATTGTCAACGAGCTCAAGAAGCCCGGTCGCGACCCGCGCGACGACGCGCCCGAGGTGGTCTTTAGCCGCTCGGCACTTTCTATTGACGACCTGGAGCCCGGCATGGAGCTCAAGGGCACGGTGCGCAACGTCGTCGACTTTGGCGCCTTCGTCGACGTGGGCGTGCACCAGGACGGCCTCGTGCACATCTCCAAGCTCGCCAACCGCTTCGTCAAGCACCCGAGCGACGTGGTGCGCGTCGGTGACACGGTCAAGGTGTGGGTCGAAAAGGTCAATCGCGACCGCAAGAAGATCTCCCTCACCATGGTGCAGGGGAAGTAAACCGCCAAAGCAAGGGTACCCCCTGTAGCAGCGTGCAAAATCGCGAGTATTCTGCAATTTCCGCCGTTCCGGATGCCCCTCAGAGACGAAAAAGCAAGAAACAGCCCCCGTTTTAGCGTCATCAGAGCCAAAACGGGGGCTGTTCCATGCTTCACCCAGCTGGTAAAAGCCTTTACCTTGCTGAATACTCTCAATTTTGCACGGCGCAGGCGGGAGTACCTTTGTCCACGGCAGGATATGGAAGCCTATCACCAACCTACCGGCAAGTTCGTGTCGGCAGCCCCGGCCTTTCCTTTGCCTAGCGCGACCCTCGCGAAGCGCGTGAGCGATAGAGAAAGGAAAGGCCGGGGCGAACAACCCGCGATGTAGCCAGCGTTCGCGTTACGGCAGGATATGGAAACCGAGCGAGGCGATATCCTTGGCAAAACCGCGCACGGTATCGAGCGAGACCTCGTACGGGTCACGGCCGATGTTCTTGCGCTTGGCCAGGATGCTATTGGGCACCGTGATGATCTGGCAACCGCATCCTTCCGCCTGGTAAATATTGATAAGCTCGCGTGTGGATGCCCACAGGACCTCGCAGTTGGGCTTGGCGGCGGCCTTCTTCACCGACTCCGTCATAAACGGAATGGGGTCGACGCCGGTGTCAGCGATACGGCCGGCAAAGAGCGAGATGATGGACGGCGTCTCGGCATCAACGGCCTCGACCATCTCGTCGACCTGCGTAGGCGTAAAGATGGTGGTGACGTTGACCTTGATGCCATCGGCCGAAAGCTTGCGCACCAGCTCGGCGGTGGACTCGCCCTTGGTAGTCACGCACGGAATCTTGACGTAGACGTTCTCGGCCCAGGTAGCGATCTCGCGGGCCTCGACCTCCATGGTCTCGACGTCGTCGGCAAAGACCTCAAACGAGACGGACACATCGGTGATGTGGGCCAAGACCTCCTTGGCAAACGCGCGGTAATCCGTCACGCCGCCCTTCTTCATAAGGGACGGGTTGGTCGTGAAACCCTGAACGTTGCCGTTCTCGTACATGTCGAGCATGCCCTCGAGGTTTGCACCGTCAGCGAACACCTTGATTGCCATCTGCCTGATTCCTTTCGTTTGCACAAGGCCGGTAAACTGCTAAACACTTTACCTATGTTTATCAAGGCGTGAGCTGCGGGTTTTTATCTTCTCGGCGAACGGTATAAACACCTCAGTGTTTGGATTGATAAATCGATTGAGCATGCAAAAGCAAAGAGTCGCAGTTTGAGCAAACGTCAGAAGGCGAGATTCATTAGATGAGGCCGAAATGTTGCATCGCTGTGACGGTGCCGTCGTGTGCGACATCGTCGGTCACGTAGTCGGCGACCGCCTTGACCTCGGGCATGGCGTTGCCCATGGCCACGGCCGTCTCGACAGCGGCGAGCATACCCAGATCGTTGCCGGAATCGCCAAAGCCAAAGGTGCGCGCATTTCCCTCGCGGCCCAGATGCGCCAGCGCTCGCGCCACGCCCACGCCCTTGTCGATGCCCCTGGGGCTCAGCTCGCGATTCTGACCACCGGTGTTGCACAGCTCAAACTCGCGATCGATAAAGCCGTCATCGTTGGCTACGCGAGCCAGGTCGCACGCGTTAATGCACACCTTGCCTACGCGCAAATGCCCATCGACGCGCATCTGATCAACGCCATGCACCACGCCGGCGCCTAGCAGAAATGACTGTTCGACACCAACTGGCTCAAGTGAATAGGTGACACCGTTCGTCTCGAACAACGCCTCGCCGCCCGCCACAGTAATGCGGCGCGCGAGCTCCTCAACAATGTCTTCGTCAAAGCAGTCCTCATGCACCACGCGGCCCTCGACCTCAAGCGTGGCGCCCGCCATGGCAACGACGCCCGCGGGGTCGAGCGCACGCAGACTATCGGCGATGAGCCACAGGGGGCGACCCGTGCAGATAAACGCCTTGTGCCCTGCGTCGCGCAGACGATGAAACGCCTCGACGACCGTCTGCGAAGGGCGAACCGCCGAAAAGTCCTTATCGGTCATATCGTCGGGATCGAACGACGTCAGCGTGCCGTCCACGTCAAAAAAGAGCACAGCGGGTTCGGGACACGCATCAATCATATGGGTTCCTTTCGAGGATAAGGGCAAACGAAGCATCCATCATATAATGGAGCGACGCAACCAGAGAGGTCACCCATGGAATTTTACGCAAGCTGCCCCGAGGGCTTTGAGTCCGCACTCGCCGATGAGCTTAAACGCCTCGGGCTTTCGCATGTCCGCCGCCTGAAGGGCCGCGCTACGTTTGAGGGCGAGCTCGAAGAAGGCTATCGCGCCTGTCTGTGGTCACGCCTGGCCAGCCGCGTGTTCGTGGTACTCGGGCGCTTTGAGGCGCAGGATGCCGATGAACTGTACGATAGCGTTTACGACATCGCCTGGGAGAGCATCGTCCGCCCCGGCGCCACCATCGCCATTACCGCCCGCGGCGTGACCGAGCAGTTGCGCAACACGCGCTTCTCGGCCCTGCGCGCCAAGGACGCGCTGTGCGACCGTCTGGCCGAGACCACGGGCCGTCGCGCCGATGTCGACGCCGCCGATCCCGATGTTCACCTGCTGCTTTCGCTGCGTCAGCGCCGCGCGAGCATAAGCCTGGACCTTTCGGGCGACCCGCTGTTCAAGCGCCTGCCGCCC
>CABMPS010000189.1 GCA_902388545.1 uncultured Collinsella sp. | reverse complement strand
TACGCTGGCTTCGGTTTCGACCGCCTATGCTGCCCGCATCATGCGCTCGCAGCTACTCGACGTCATGAATCAGGATTACATCCGCACGGCAAAGGCCAAGGGTCTCTCCAATCGCGCGATCATCGTCAAGCATGCGCTTAAGAATGCACTCATCCCCGTTGTTACCTATATTGGTGTCGACTTCGGCGGCATGCTTTCGGGCGCCATCCTGACCGAGACGGTCTTTAACTGGCCCGGTATCGGCTCTGAGGTCTACCGCGCCATTAGCATGCGCGACTGGCCCATCGTTATGGGCGGCGTTACGCTCATCGTTGTCGTCGTTATGGTGATCAACCTTCTCGTCGACATTAGCTATGCATTCCTCGACCCGCGTATCCGCCTCGGCGGTCCGTCGGATAAGGCCTAAGGGAGGTACGTCTCATGCAGGAAACTGATTCTCAGTCTCAGGAGCAGGCTACCGCCACCAAGGCCGCATCTGCTCCCGCCAAGTCCCGCACGCTGTGGGGCGACGCTTTCAAGCGTCTTCGCAAGAATAAGCTCGCCGTTATCGGTATCTGCTGGATTATCATCGTCGTTTTGGTTGCCTTGACCGCAGACCTGTGGGCTAAGCCCTGGCTCGGGTCGCCGACGGCTTCCGACTCGACTACCATGGCCGAGACTTCGCTGCTGGCTCCGTGTGCCGAGCACCCGTTTGGTACCGACGCCCTTGGCCGCGACATTCTCGTCCGAGTTATCTACGGCGCGCGTGTTTCGCTTTCCGTCGGTATTATGGCCACCGCCATCTCCACGGTGATCGGTCTGATCATGGGCGCCCTGGCCGGTTTCTATGGCGGCATCTGGGATACGATCATCATGCGCTTCGCGGATATCTTCCTGGCGTTCCCGTACGTGCTGTTCGTTGTCGCCATGATCGCCGTTATCGGCCGTGGTCTTCAGAATGTTTTCATCGCCATCGGTATTCTCGGCTGGCCTTCTATTGCACGCGTCTTCCGATCCGCGATCCTGACGGTCAAGGAAAACGACTATGTTGACGCTGCGCGCGCGATGGGTGCATCCGATGCTCGTATCGTCGTGCGTCACATCTTCCCGAACTCCGTTGCCTCCATCGTGGTCTACGCGACCATGAACATTGGTGGTGCCATTTTGACCGAGTCCGCTCTGTCCTTCCTCGGCATGGGCGTTATTCCGCCTACGCCTTCGTGGGGCTCCATGATTCAGGACGGTCAGCAGTATCTTCTGACTGCTCCCTGGATGATGATCATGCCCGGTCTGGCAATTCTCTCGACGGTGCTCGCCTTCACCCTGCTGGGTGACGGTCTGCGTGACGCCCTCGACGTCAAGATGAAGGACGCATAAGGATGAAGAAGAATAAGAACTATGTGGACCTGAAGGACCAGCCGGTTCCCGAGGGCCAGCATCTGCTCGAGGTCGATGACCTTAAGATGTATTTCCACACCGAGGATGGCGTCGTTCGCGCTGTCGACGGTGTTTCCTACACGCTCGATCGCGGCGAGACCCTGGGTGTCGTCGGTGAGTCCGGCTCCGGTAAGTCCGTGACCGCCATGACCATCATGGGTCTTATCTCGATGCCTCCGGGAAAGATTGAGGGCGGCGACGTTCGCTATCGCGGTCGTTCTATCCTCGAGATGACCGAGGAAGAGATGCAGCACATTCGCGGTAACGATATCGCGATGATCTTCCAGGATCCTATGACCTCCTTGAACCCGGTCTATAAGATCGGCAAGCAGGTGGGCGAGGGCCTTCGTCTGCACCGTGGCTACTCCAAGCAGGAGGCGCTCAAGCGCGCCACCGAGCTTTTGGACCTCGTGGGTATCCCCGAGCCCGAGAAGCGCGTCAATGAGTATCCGCACCAGTTCTCCGGCGGTATGCGTCAGCGCGTCATGATTGCTATGGCCCTTGCCTGCGATCCCGATATCCTGATTGCCGACGAGCCCACGACGGCTCTGGACGTTACCATTCAGGCTCAGATTATCGAGCTCATGCAGGAGATGCAGCAGAAGAACGGCAACGCCATTATCATGATTACCCATGACCTGGGCGTTGTCGCCGATATGGCCGACAAAATCATGGTTATGTACGCCGGCCGTCCCGTCGAGTTCGGTACTGCCGAGGAAATCTTCTACGAGAGCCGCCACCCCTACACCTGGGGCCTTATCCGCTCTATCCCGGAGCAGGCCATCGAGGAGAAGAAGCCGCTGACGCCGATTCACGGCAACCCGCCTTCGCTCATGAACTTGCCTGAGGGCTGCGTATTCTCTCCTCGTTGCCCCTATGCGACGGACAAGTGCCGCAAGCAGCGCCCCGAGCGCGTTGTCACCGAGTCCGGTCACTATTCTGCGTGCCATTATTCCGGTGACCCCGAGTTCCTCAAGAACGCCCCCGAGACGTCCCGCACGCGCAAAGATTCCAAGAAGGGAGGCGAGGCGTAAATGGCAGACAATAACGAGCGCACTCCGCTGCTGAAGGTCGAGCACCTTTCTAAGGAGTTCCCCGCAGAGTCCGGCATGTTCGCCAAGCGCTTCTCTAAGCGTGTCGTCTCTGCTGTGAATGACATTTCGTTCGAGATTTATCCGGGCGAGACCTTTGGCCTGGTCGGCGAGTCTGGTTGCGGTAAGTCCACCACGGGCCGCACCATCATGCGTCTGACCAAGCCGACGGCAGGTAAGGTGTTCTTCCAGGGCAAAGATGTTGCCGAGATGAGCAAGCATGAGATCAAGGACATGCGTCGTGAGATGCAGTTTATCTTCCAGGATCCTTATGCTTCGCTCAACCCTCGTATGACGATTGGTGAGATCGTCTCCGAGCCCATGACCATTCATGGTGTGGGCACCAAGGAAGAGCGTATCGAGCGCGTCCGTGAGCTGCTGGATGTCGTCGGTCTGAACCCCGAGCACATCAACCGCTATCCGCATGAGTTCTCGGGCGGCCAGCGTCAGCGTGTCGGCATCGCCCGCGCTTTTGCGCTGAAGCCCA
Organism: uncultured Collinsella sp.; assembly: GCA_902388545.1. Classification (GTDB taxonomy): domain Bacteria; phylum Actinomycetota; class Coriobacteriia; order Coriobacteriales; family Coriobacteriaceae; genus Collinsella. The sequence continues at coordinate 1,149 of CABMPS010000189.1, read as the reverse complement.
AGCTGATTATCTGTGATGAGCCGGTATCCGCTCTGGATGTTTCCATTCAGGCCCAGGTTCTGAACCTGCTTAAGGAACTGCAGGACAAGTTTGGTACGGCGTATCTCTTTATCGCCCACGACCTGTCCGTCGTGCAGCACATCTCCGATCGCGTTGCCGTTATGTATCTGGGTAAGATGGTCGAGGTTTCGGATTGGAAGACGCTCTATAGCGAGCCTCACCATCCGTACACGCAGTCGCTGCTGTCTGCCGTGCCGGTGCCCGATCCGGATATCCAGAAGACCCGCAAACGCATCATCCTCGCTGGCGACCCGCCGTCGCCGCTGGATCCGCCGACCGGCTGCCGTTTCCACACGCGCTGCCCGATCGCGCAGGGCATCTGCTCCGAGAAGCTTCCTGAGTTTAAGGAAGTTGCCCCGGGCCACTGCTGCGCCTGCCACTTCGCCGAGCCGTTCCCGATCAAGGAATCGCACATCGACCTGTAGTCGGTTGTTTTCGTCCGGGCCCGCCCTGGTGTTACTTTTCAGAACGTCCTCGGACATGCAAGTAACCCCCGCTGCGCACTTCGTGCGGCGGGGGTTACTTGCGTCCTGACGCTCCTATTTGGCAAGGTGTTTTTTAGAATCCATTTTGCGCTCGGCCTCGAAGGCCCGCCTGTCCCAATCGAGCGGAAGTCCGGCCTCGACCCATGCCTCGTAGGCCCTCCTTATGGGCCTGAGCTCCCTTTGGCCCCTCTCCAGCATCGAGATGTACTTCTCGCTGGTGCCCAGTATGGACGCTGCCCTCGCCTGGCTGACCTTCGCCGCGCGCCTGGCCGCCACGAGCTCCGAGGCGTCCCCGGGCCTCCTGATCTCGTGCGGGTGCATCAGCGCCCGGTACGCCTCCCTGGCCACGTAGCGCTTGAGGCACCTCATGACCTCCCTGTCGCTCTTCCCCCGCCCCCTGGCCCTCTCGGCGTACTCGGCGGTCTCGGGGTCGCGCATGACCCTCTGCCTCGCGATCTCGTGCAGCGCGCTGTTCGCCTGCCGGTCGCCGCCCCTGTTGAGCCTGTGCCTCACGGTCTTGCCGCTCGAGGCGGGGATGGGGCAGGCCCCGCATATCGCCGCGAACGACGCCTCGGAGCGCAGCCTGCCCGGGTTGTCCCCGGCC
>CABMPS010000188.1 GCA_902388545.1 uncultured Collinsella sp. | reverse complement strand
CTTAGAGGTCCTCGCGCCAGAAGGGCATGCTCATGCAGCGCGGGCCGCCGCGGCCGCGGGAGAGCTCGGCGGAGGGCACGACGAGAAGGTCCAGGCCCTCCTTGTACAGCACGTCGTTGGTGACGGTGTTGCGCGCGTAGACGCAGATCTTGCCGGGCTCGACGCACAGGGTGTTGGAGCCGTCGTTCCACTGCTCGCGGGAGGCCGCGATCGGGTCGCCGCCGCCGCAGGGGATCAGCTTGACCTGGTCGACGCCGGTGGCGTCCTCCAGGACGTGCTCGAGGGTGTCCTCGATCAGGCGGATGTTCACGTCGCCCGGGTTCTTGCCGGCGGTAAGCTCGTAGACGCGCAGGGTGCCCATGATGGCGGGGTGGATCGTGAACTTATCGACGTCGATCTGGGTGAAGACCGTGTCGAGGTGCATGAAGGCGCGCGAGACCGGGATGTCGAAGGCCAGGATGCGCTCGACCTTGGAGTCGGAGTTCCAGAAGATGTTCTGGGCCATGACGTCGATAGCGGCGGCCTGGGTGCGCTGGGAGATGCCGACGGCGAGGGTCTTCTCGTTGATGTTCAGCACGTCGCCGCCCTCGGTGTGGAACTGGCAGTCGCGGCGGAAGTACAGGGAGACGTCCTTGTAGTCGGGGTGGTACTTGAAGACGTACTTGCCGTACAGGGTCTCGCGGTTGCGGGTGACCGAGTACATGCGGTTGAGGTTGACGCCCTCGCCGACGACCGCGAACGGGTCGCGGGTGAAGTAGAGGTTGGGCATCGGGTCGATGATCAGGTCGGACTCGGACTCGGAGTTGACCAGGGAGTCGAGGGTCGTGGACGCCGTGAGGGGCATGTCGATCTCGGCCTTGGTCATGCCGGCCATGGTCTTCTTGACGAACTCGAGGTTGTCCTCGATGGAGTCCAGCTTCTCGCGGACGATCTGCGGCATCTGCTGGCCGCGGATGCCTGCCTCGGCGATGTACTGGTCGGTGAACTCGGCGCGGGCGCCGGGGACCTGGTCGAACACCTCGGCGACGAGGTTCTCGAGGTAGAGGACCTCCACGCCCTGGTCCCTCAGGATCTGGGCGAAGGTGTCGTGCTCCTGCTGTGCGACCTCCAGGAACGGGACGTCGTCGAACAGGAGTCGCTCGAGCTCGTCGGGCGGCAGGTTGAGGAGCTCGTCGCCGGGACGGTGCAGGCAGACCTTCCTGAGCTTGCCGATCTCGGAAGGCACGTGCAGACCTTTCGTCATGGCCTCCTACCTTTCTTTCGGGCCTTACTGGCCGAATGTATCAGCGCCCCTCCATATGAGACGCTGCTTGCTGACAGCTCTAGTTATATCCAAAAATCACCCGCAATTCCACCTCGCCCCCGAACGGTCAACAAAGTGCGATGAACGGTATATCGCATGTGATTCCCCCATGATGTACTTCGGCGTTCTAAAGTAACTTTTCTAAGGTAAACGCTCTTTTTTCTCAAAAATCATTCGCAATTACAACTCCAATCTTTCGATTAGGAATTGCATATCTAAAACGGTTTTATGTATATAAATGACGCTTGTTCGTGTTTCTGTCTGTATTCGATGATATTCAGCTACCTATCATTCTTATTCACACATACTCACCAGTTGAGTGAGGATATAGACCGTTTTTCACAACGCGAAGGGCGTCAGCTCTATGGCTTGTCAGCGTAAGAAGTAGGTAAAGATACCGTTCACGCGATACGTCCGTGCCATAGGTCGACTAAATTGAGACAATAGTGAATAGTGTTAGGCAACCGTCCCCCACGGGGACTGAACGGACAGATGCATATGCCGAGCAAAATCGAAAAAAAGCAAGCCGCTGCAAAGCTGCGTAAGCCGCCGCGCGACTTCTCGTACACGCAGAACCGAGAGCTCAGCTGGCTGCGCTTTGACAACCGTGTGCTTGACGAAGCCTTCGACGAGACCGTTCCGCTGTTCGAGCGGCTAAAGTTCGTGTCGATTTTCGAGTCTAACCTCGATGAGTTTCTCATGGTGCGCGTGGGCGGACTGTCTGATCTGGCAGAGCTCAAAAAACAGCCTGTCGACAACAAGAGCAATATGACCGCCTCCGAACAGGTCGATGCTGTCATGGCAGAGCTGCCCGGGCTCCTTACCCGATGGGAGTCCATCTTTAAGAGCATCGAGGGCAAGCTCGACACCCTGGGCGTTCACCGCGCCCGCATCGATTCGCTTACGCCCGAGGAGCGCACCTTTGTAACCCGTTACTTCCAGGCCTACGTGTCGCCGGTCATCTCACCGCTGGTGATTGACCCGCGCCACCCCTTCCCCAACCTGCGCAACGGCGCACTCTACCTGGCCTGCGGCCTGGACGGCGTCACCGACGAAGAGAGTCTGCTGGGCCTTATCGAGATTCCCACCTCGATGAACCGCGTGGTCGAGATCCCCTCGCCCACCGGCACCTACTCCTACATCTTGCTCGAGGACGTCATCCTCGCCTGCCTGGACAGCTGCTTTGGCTCCTATAAGCCGCTCGACCGCGCGCTCATCCGCGTCACCCGCAACGCCGACATCGACCCGGACGGCGAGGGCGTCGAGGAGGAAGAGGATTACCGTCAGCACATGAAGCGCATCCTCAAGAAACGCTTGCGCCTGCAGCCGGTGGTGCTCGCGGTCTCGGGGTCGCTCGAGAAGGCGACGCTCAAGACCATCCGCAAGGCGCTCGAGCTTTCGCGCCGCTCTGTCTTTACCTGCGATATCCCGCTCGACCTAGGCTACGTCTTTGGCATTGAGGGCAAGATTCCCGAGCACCTGCGCAACGAGCTGCTCTTTACGCCGTTTAAGCCGCAGCCCAACCCCACCATCGACATGTCCCGTTCCATCCGCGAGCAGGTGCTGCAGCACGACAAGCTGCTCTTTTACCCTTACGAGGCCATGAATCCGTTCTTGGACCTGGTGCACGAGGCCGCCTACGACCCCGAGTGCATCTCGCTGCGCATCACGCTCTACCGCGTGGCCAAGCAGAGCCGCCTGTGCGAGTCGCTGATCGATGCCGCCGAGAACGGCAAAGAGGTCACGGTGCTCATGGAGCTCCGCGCGCGCTTTGACGAGCAGAACAACATCGAGTGGGCCGAGCGCCTGGAAGAGGCCGGCTGCACCGTCATCTACGGCTCCGAGGGCTTTAAGTGCCACTCCAAGATCTGCCAGCTCACCTATCGCGAGGGCATGGCGCTAACGCGCTTGACGCTGCTGGGCACCGGCAACTTTAACGAGAAGACGGCCAAACTCTACAGCGACTTTATGCTCATGACCGCTCACCCCGGCATCGGCGAGGACGCCAACCTGTTCTTCCGCAACCTGTCGCTGGGCAACCTGCGCGGCGATTACCGCTTCCTGGGTGTGGCGCCCGTCGGACTGAAACCGCTCATCATGCGCGGGCTTGACCGCGAGATCCAGCGCGCCCTCGCCGGCGAGCCCGCCCGCGTGTTCTTTAAACTCAACTCGCTCACCGACCGCGAGGTCATCGACAAGATCGCCGAGGCATCGTGCGCAGGAGTCCGCGTGGACATGATCATCCGCGGCATCTCGTGCCTCAAGCCGGGCGTTCCTGGCAAGACCGAGAACGTGCATGTCCGTTCTATCGTCGGACGCTTTTTGGAGCATGCGCGCGTTTACGCCTTTGGCGTGGACTCGGACATGATCTATCTGAGCTCGGCCGACATGATGACACGCAACACCGAGCACCGCGTGGAGATCGCCTTCCCCGTGCTCGACCCCACCTGCCGCGCCCTGGTGCACGAGTACATGAGCATGCAGCTGCGCGACAACGTGAAGGCCCGCAGCCTCACGAGCGACGGCACCTGGGTCCCCGTGGAGCGCGCAGAGGGTGAGAAACCCTTCAACTCGCAGGAAGCCCTGCTGGAGCGTGCCTACCGCAACGCCGAGGCCGCGCCATTGAGGCAAAGCCCGCCCCTGCTCCTAAGCCGCAGCCGGCCACACCCGAGGTTCAGAAGGTCCAGGCGACCGTCATTGAGCCCGAGCCCGCACCTGCACCTCAGCCCGAGCCGCAGGCAGCTAAGCCCGCACCCGAGACGAGCGCCCGTCGCGATAAGCCCGCCGGCAAGACCAAGGCCATCGAGCGCCATCGCCCCGGTCGTGTGCGCATGGGCCTGGGCCTGATCGGCCTGGGTCTTAAGACGCTCATTACCGGC
>CABMPS010000187.1 GCA_902388545.1 uncultured Collinsella sp. | reverse complement strand
CAAGCGGCCGTACTCCTTATGTGGTGGGCGGCCTTGTGTACGCCAAGGCAATTGGGTGCAAGACCATTGCAATTGCCTGCAACCAAGGGTCGAAGATCGGGGAGAGCGCAGATCTTGCCATTGAACCCGTGCCCGGTCCCGAGGTGCTGACCGGCTCAACGAGGCTCAAGGCGGGAACGGTTCAAAAGCTCATTCTCAACATGATTTCGACCGGTGCCATGGTCAAGATCGGCAAGGTATACCAAAACCTGATGGTCGATGTGCAGCAGACGAACGAGAAGTTGGTGGTGCGCGGCCAGAACATCGTGATGGAGGCGACCGGCTGCACGCGCGAGCGCGCTATTCAGGCGCTTGCAGATGCCGGCGGCCACGTAAAAACCGCTATTGTCTCGGTACTGCTGGACTGCGATGTCGAGCAGGCTGCGGTAGCTCTTGAGCGAGCGCGAGGCCATGTCCGTGCTGCGGTGAGTGGCCATGAGAAGAGCAATGCCGATGCCCAATAGGTGCGCGGCGTGAGCTGATATGACATCCAGATGAGATACCCAATACAAGGAGGAGTTATGACGAACAAAGAGCTGGCTCAAAAGCTGCTGGACCTTTTGGGCGGTAAAGACAACGTGCTGGCAAACGCGGCGTGCATGACGCGCCTGCGCGTGACCGTCAAAGACACGGGCAACGTCGACACGGAGGGCATTAAGGCGCTCGACGGCGTGATGGGCCTGGTCGAGGACGACACGATGCAGATCGTGCTGGGTCCGGGCAAGGTGAATAAGGTGCTCGAGGAGTTCTCCAAGCTCACCGGCCTTGCGAAAGGCGTTGCTGACGAGAGCGTGGTCGACGCTGCGGCCACAAACAAGGCCGCGCAGAAGGCCAAGTACGAGTCCAAGCCGGTTCAGGCCTTCCTCAAGAAGATTTCCAATGTCTTCGTCGCCCTGCTTCCCGGCATCATTGCGGCTGGCCTCATCAACGGTATCTGCAACGTCATTAACGTCTCGACGGCAGGCGCGCTTGCAGGCGAGTGGTGGTACCAGGGCATTCGTTCCATGGGCTGGGCCCTGTTTGCCTATCTGCCCATCTTGGTGGGCTATAACGCGGCACGTGAGTTTGGCGGCTCCGCTGCGCTGGGCGGCATCGCCGGCATGATGTGTATCGCCAACAGTGCCATGCCCCTGCTTGCGCCTGGCGCGGCTGATCCTGCCACTGCCATTCTGCTGCCGCTCACCAATGCGCAGTACAACCCCGCAGCGGGCGGCATGATCGCGGCTCTTATCGCTGGCACATTTTTTGCCTGGATGGAGCGTCAGATTCGCAAGGTTATGCCCAACGCACTCGACACGTTTTTGTCCCCGCTGCTGGTGCTCATCATCGGTGCCTTTGCTCTGATGCTCGTCATCCAGCCGGTTGGCGCATGGCTGACGACTGCCATCTTTAGCGTTTTGACCTTTATTTTCGAGAAGCTGGGCGTCCTGGGCGGCTATATCCTGTCGGCAGGCTTCTTGCCGCTGGTTTCCGTCGGCCTGCATCAGGCGCTCACGCCGATCCACGCTATGCTCAACGATCCCGACGGCGCTACCAAGGGCATCAATTACCTGCTCCCCATCCTTATGATGGCTGGCGGCGGCCAGGTCGGTGCCGGTCTGGCGCTGTACTTTAAGACCAAGAACGCCAAGCTCAAGAAGTATGTCGCAGAGTCCATTCCCGTTGGCATTCTGGGTGTGGGCGAGCCTCTGATGTATGCCGTTACGCTGCCGCTCGTTCGCCCGTTTGTGACGGCCTGCCTGGGTGCCGGATTTGGCGGCGCGCTCGCGGCGCTGCTTCACATCGGCACGGTTTCTCAGGGCGTTTCCGGTCTGTTTGGCCTGCTGATCGTCGTTCCTGGCCAGCAGCTCGGCTACGTTGCCGCTATGCTGCTTGCCTATGCCGCCGGCTTTGTCCTGACGTGGTTCTTTGGCGTCGACGAGCAGAAGATCAACGAGTTCTTTGGCGAATAGTTTGATATCGCGAGCCGTGTTGCTCAGGGCTCGCGGCGCGCGGCAGATTTCTTGATGCTATGGTTGTGCCGGTGGGGCTAACTGCTCCGCCGGCCTTTTTTAAAGGAGCGTTGAAACGTGAAAACGGGTATTTCGATTTATCTTTCCAGTCCTCTGCAGGATATTGAGCGGACGATTGAGCACGGTGCCGCGGCGGGTGCGCGCTATGCGTTTACCTCGCTGCATATTCCCGAGGATGGGGGAGCGGCGTATACCGATAAGGTCCGTCATGTGCTGTCGCTGCTTTCCGCCCGTGGCATTGCGCTCATTGCCGATGTGGGGCCGCGCACGTGCGATTTGCTCGGGCTTGAGTGCATCGAGGACCTGCGCGATCTGGGGTTGGAATACCTTCGTTTGGACTATGGCTTTAGCGCCCGGCGGGTCGCGGAGCTGTCCGGTGTATTTCGCATTGTGGTCAATGCATCGACGGTGAGTTCTGATGAAATCGCATCGTGGCGTGAGGCCGGTGCCGATGTGACTCATTTTGCCGCCTGCCACAATTTTTACCCCAAGCCTTATACCGGTTTAGCTCTGGAGGACATTGCTCGGGTGAATCTTCGTCTTGCGGCGCTTGGATTCGAAATCATGGCTTTTGTGCCGGGTGATGCTAACGTTCGCGGGCCAGTATTCGAGGGACTGCCGACGGTCGAGGCGCAGCGCGGTCGCGCGTCAAAGGTTGCTCTCAATATGCTTGAGCTTGCACATGGCGCCGATTGCGACATTGTGTTGGTCGGCGACCCCGATCTTTCCGATGCGGGCTGGACGCAGTTTGCTCATGTTTCCGCCGGATACGTGGACCTGCAATGCGAGCTTGAGCCCGGTTATGCCTATGTGCGTGGGCAGATTCATCACGACCGACCCGATTCGAGCACCCTCATCTTTAGGTCTCAGGAGTCGCGTACGACGCTTAAGCCGGATTCCGTGCCGATGGATGCCGGTGCCGGCCTGTTTCGAAAGGCGGGGTCGATCGCTGTGAGCAATAGCAGCTATGGGCGCTACGAAGGCGAGCTTGAGATTGCGCGGGTCGATCTTCCCGGTGAGGAGCGCATGAACGTTGCGGGTCATATCACGCCCGAGGCAATGGAGCTGCTGCCGTTCATCAAACGCGGATTCGGGGTACGGTTCGTTTAGCGTGTGACCCGTGGGCTACAATTGGCCCATCATGCGAAGGCGCCTCGTGTGGCGTGTGCCTGCGTTGGCCGATCTATATTCGGAGGATTCCCATGACCGTACTGTTTATTGAATATCCCAAGTGCTCGACCTGTAAGAAGGCCAAGGCATGGCTGGACGAACACGGGGTAGAGTATATCGACCGCGATATCGTTTTGGACAATCCCACGGCTGATGAGCTTGCGACCTGGATTGCTCGTTCGGGACTGCCGGTGCGGCGCTTCTTTAATTCGTCGGGCATGAAATATCGAGAGCTGGGCCTGAAGGCGCGTCTAGATGCGGGCATGACGGATCGGGAGTGCTACGAGCTGCTGGCGACCGACGGCATGCTGGTTAAGCGTCCGCTGTTGGTGGGCGACGACTTTGCGATTCCCGGCTTTAGGGAATCGGCTTGGGTCGAGGCGTTGCTGTAGCGGCTGCGGAAAGTGCGACCCGTTTTGAGTGCTCAGGGTGGGACGTGTTTTCCATCGGCGGGCTCGCTCGGCTCAATCATCGAGCTGTGCCCATTCGTGCGGATCGTAGACCTTTACGTGCTTGTTGGGCTTGCCGCTCCAGTACTCCTCGTCCATAAAGGGCAGATATGCCTGAACGCCGGGGCAGATAAAGGGAATCCGCTGCTGTTGCAGTCGCTCGCGCTGTCGCTGCTCCAGGTGCGCCTCGGATATGACAGTCGGCATACCGGACAGCTCGACGAGGCTTGCCTGGATTCGCTTAAGGTCGGGGAGTCCCGCGTGCCATGACATCCGCATGATCAAAAAGGATGCACGGCGGTAGTTTGCCTGCATCACCGTGATGGCGGGGCGCAGAGTGGGATGGATTTTGTCCCGTTCGGGCCAAAGGTCAGCAGTGATCTCGAGGCCCAGGGTCTCCCATAGGTAATCAAGCTCTTCGTCCATGGCGCCTCGATATCCGTGCAATGATGACGGTTCGATTGTGCCATCAGCCGTGAGTGCTGCATTGTTGTAATCTACCAGCGGTAGATGCGGGATGTTTTACGGGCTTTGGCGCCGTACGTGTCGCTGGCGCTTCACAGGTCCTTCACGTGTCGGCCGTATTTGACTGAATTTCAAAAAAGTC
>CABMPS010000186.1 GCA_902388545.1 uncultured Collinsella sp. | reverse complement strand
TGGCGCCTTGTCCGCGGCTCCGAAGGAGCAGGACAAGGCGCCACACATGGTCGAGGACGTTCTGAAAACCAAGCCCGGCCCCCGCCGGACAGGTCAAACTACTCGCAGAGCAGCTTAGCGATCTGGACGGCGTTGGTTGCCGCGCCCTTACGGATTTGGTCGCCGCAGCACCAGAAGGTGATGCCGCGCGCGGCCTCGGGGTTCGAGATGTCGCGACGCACGCGGCCGACCCAAATCAGGTCCTGGTCGGACGTATCCATCGGCATGGGGAAGCGGTCGTGTGCACCCTCGGCACCCAGATCGTCAACCAGCTTGACGCCGGGAGCGGCAGCCAGCGCAGCACGGGCCTCCTCGACCGTAATATCGCGCTCAAACTCGAGCGTAATGCTCTCGGAGTGCGAACGCAGCACGGGCACGCGCACGCAGGTGCAGTTCACGCGCAGCTCGGGCAGATGCATGATCTTACGGCCCTCGTTTTGCAGCTTCATCTCCTCGGAGGTAAAGCCCTCCTCCTTGACGCCGCCAATCTGCGGAATCAGGTTGCTCGCCAGCTGGGCGGCAAATGCACGCGGCTCGGGAATCTCCTCGCCGCGACCCAGGGCGGCCAGCTGAGCCTCGAGCTCGGCCATACCGGGAGCGCCGGCACCCGAAGCCGCCTGATACGTCGAGACGATCATGCGCTTCACGCCGGCGAGCTGATGCAGCGGCCACGTGGGAACCAGGCCGATGATAGTCGCGCAGTTGGGATTGGCGATAAGGCCGTGATGCCACTTGATATCGTCGGCATTGATCTCGGGCACGACCAGCGGCACCTCGGGATCCATGCGGAAGGCATGGCTGTTGTCTACCACGATGGCGCCACGCTTGACGGCCTCGGGCAGCAGCTCCTTCGCGATATCGTCGCCGGCAGCGCCGAGTACGATGTCGCAGCCCTCAAAGGCCTCGGGGCAAGCTTCCTCGATCACAACCTGCTCGCCGCGGAACTCGACGGTCTTGCCCGCAGAGCGCGCGCTCGCTAGCAGCTTGAGCTTGCCGACCGGGAACTCCTGCTCGTTGAGACACTCGAGCATCTGGGTGCCAACAGCTCCCGTCGCGCCCAAAATAGCAACCGTGTACTGTTTCATGCTTCCCCCTTTTAAGGTTGTGGCTTTTGCCCGCACGCCGAGCAGGCTAAATGTTCTTGCCCAGTTTATACAAAAACGGGACGGGCATGAAACCCGCCCCGTCGAAACGAAACCGAAATGAAACGCCCCACGGCAGATTTTGGGGCATGTCCCAAAATCTGCCGGAATGGCCGTTACTTGTGGAGGGCGGCCAGGGCGGGTTCGACCGGCGCGGGAGCCTCCAGGTCCGCGACTTTCACAATGCCGTTCTCGTCGGAGAAGGCACGGTAAATGGTCTGAATCGCCAAGTCGAAGTCCTTCTCCTCGACGCCGATAATGATATTGATCTCATCGCAGCTCTGCGAAATCATACGCACGCTCACGCCCGCCTGGCCAAGCATGCCAAACAGGTGGCCCGAGATACCTGCACGGCCGCGCAGGTTACGACCGACGGTCGCGATAAGTGCCAAGCCCTCGACCACCTCGATCTCGAGCGGCTCGACCTCCTGCTGAATGTCGCCTACGAGCGAGTACAGCGAATCGCGCACGTCCTGCTCCTGCACCACAGCACCAAAGCGGTCGACACCGGTGGGCATGTGCTCGACGGAAACGTCATAGCGTTCGAAGACCGAAAGCGCACGGCGCATAAAGCCGACGCGCGGCTTGGTACGGTCGCGGGCAACGTTGATGGCGACAAAGCCGCGCTTACCGGTCACGCCGGTAATGATGGGCTCTGCCTCACCCTCGTCAGCCGTCTCGCTAATGATGGTGCCGGGGTCCTGCGGCGCATTGGTGTTCTTGATGACCAGTGGAATGCCTGCCTCGCGCACAGGGAACACGGCCTCCTCGTGCAGGACGCTTGCACCCATGTACGAAAGCTCGCGCAGCTCCTCGTAGGTAACGCGGGCGATGGGCTGAGCCTCGGGCACAATGCGAGGATCAGCAGAATAGAAGCCCGAAACGTCGGTCCAGTTCTCGTACAGGTCGGCGCCCAGGCACTTGGCCAGGATCGAGCCCGAGATATCGCCGCCGCCACGGTCGAGCAGCTTGATTTGACCCTCACGCGTCGCGCCGTAGAAACCGGGCATGACAAAGCCGCCCTGCTGACCGTACTCCTGCACCAGCTCGGAGGTGCGGTTCATGCTGAGCGTACCGTCGTGATGGAACGCCACGACCGTCGCGGCGTCCAGGAACGGCAGGCCCAGATACTCGGCCATCAGGCGAGCGGTGAAGTACTCGCCACGACTCACGAGCTCCTCGGTGGAGTAGCCGCCCGAGCGGGCGCGCTCGGCAAAGGCCGCGAACTCCTCGCGGATGGGATAGGTGAGCTCCAGCTCGTCAGCGATATCAAAATAGCGCTGCCCAATGTCCTCGAGCAGCTCCTCGCACGACACGTGGTACTTAACGTGCGCGTTAACCAGGTAGAGCAGGTCGGTCACCTTGGTGTCGCCCTTAAAGCGGCGACCGCAGGCAGAAACCACCACAAAACGGCGGGCCGGATCGGCATCGACAATGGCCTTGATCTTCTTAAAGTGTTCGGCGTCGGCGACAGACGAGCCGCCAAACTTGGCAATCTTAATCATGGGCTGGAGGTTACCTTTCTAAAAGCCTCTGCAAACCTGTTTTGCGCGCTCTGATACCATGGTTTCACCGATTGGGACCAAGGCATCCGAGGAGCAGTGTTATATGGGAACTTATCATAGTACACGAGGACGCACTTTATCGTGCTCAAGTAAGGTGGCAATCCGCACCGGCATCGCTCCCGACGGGGGTTTGTTTGTCTCGGACGAGCTTGGCACCCAGCAGGTCGATATCAGCTCGCTTGCAGATAAATCGTACTTTGAAATCGCTCAAGATGTGTTGGGAATGTTACTGAATGATTACACGGCCGAAGAAATTTCGGCGTGTGTCGACGAGGCATACCGCGGCACGTTCGCGAGCGAAGAGGTTACGCCGCTCGTCAAACTCGACGCTGCGCCGGGCGCTGACGCCCCTCAGACCTATGTGATGGAACTCTTTGGCGGCCCCACGAGCGCCTTCAAGGACGTCGCCCTGCAGATGCTCCCCCGCCTTATGGCCCGCACCTCCGCCAAGGACGGCGGCGCCGAGCGCATCATGATCGTCACCGCCACGTCGGGCGACACGGGCAAGGCAGCACTCGCCGGCTTTGCCGACGCTCCGGGCACGGGCATCACTGTCTTTTATCCCGAGGGCAAGGTCAGCCGCGTCCAGAACCTGCAGATGTCCACTCAGGAGGGCGATAACGTCACCGTCTGCGGTATCCGCGGCAACTTCGACGACGCCCAGAGTGCCGTCAAGCGCATCTTTGCCGATAAGGAACTTGCCGAGCGCTTGGAGGCCGCCGGCACGGTGCTCTCGAGCGCCAACTCCATCAACGTCGGCCGCCTGGTGCCGCAGGTTGTCTACTACTTTGCCGCCTATGCGCAGCTGCTGCGCGCCGGCGCCATCAAGGCCGGCGATGCCGTGGAGTTCTGCGTGCCGACCGGCAACTTTGGCGATATCCTGGCCGGCTACTATGCCAAGCGCATGGGTCTGCCCGTCGCCAAGCTCATCGTCGCGAGCGACAAGAACAACGTTCTGGCTGACTTCCTGACCACCGGCGTCTACGACCGCAACCGTCCGTTCTTCACGACCATCTCGCCGTCGATGGACATCCTTATTAGCTCCAACCTGGAGCGCATGCTCTACTTCCTGTCCGACGGCGACTGTGAGCTCGTTGCCGGCCTTATGGAGCAGCTTGCCCAGACCGGCCGCTACGAGGTACCCGCCGAACTGCTGGCAAAGATTCAGAGCGTCTTTGGCTGCGGTTGGGCCAGCGAGGACGAGGTCCGCGCTGCCATCAAGAGCTGCTGGGACGCGAACGGCTACGTGATCGACCCGCACACCGCTTGCGGCTACCACGTCTTTGAGCAGGTCGCTTCCGCCGAGGGCGCCAAGGCCCGCGTGCTGCTTTCGACCGCCAGCCCCTACAAGTTCCCACGCGCCTGCTGCGACGCCCTGGGGCTCGACGTTCCCGAGGATGATTTTGAGGCTATGCGTGTGCTCGAGCAGGCCACCAACACGGTCGCCCCGACCCAGCTCGCCGAACTCGAATCCAAACCCGTCCGTTTCGAAGACGTCTGCGACGTCGATGAGATGGCAAGCTACGTCGAGTCTGCAGCAAAACGAATGAGCACCAACTAGATTCCT
>CABMPS010000185.1 GCA_902388545.1 uncultured Collinsella sp. | reverse complement strand
CCATAGAGCTTGGCGAGCGAGATCAGGTTCTCGGTATCGGGCGAGCTCTCCGCGCGCTCCCATTTACTGACCGCTTGGCGCGACAGCCCCAGCTTTCGCGCCAATCCTTCTTGGCTAAAGCCCTTGCTGCGGCGAAGGTCGGCGAGCCGCTGCGCAGTTTCTACATTCATGGTTCCTCCTATGCTTTTGCCAGCCGTGCCGCCGGACCGTTTTTGTTCTTAAGGCGCCTTGCACAGTTAAAAATCTATCCGCCACCGCCAAAAGCATGCCACCTATTCTAGTGAGATTTTTGACAACCGGCGGTTGCGGGCACATATGAGCTGCGGAAATGTGTCCAAACAAAGCAATGACCCACAGCTCGGTTGTCCCCGTTGCGGCGTTAACGGTAGTATGGTCGTACTGTTTATTCCGCACCGCCATCGGAGGGAGCTCCGCGCCGTGAACCGCGATTTCGCATCATCGCTCATCCAGCTCAACAATACGTTCTATCGCGAGCACTCCGCTTCCTTTTCCGATACGCGCCAGGCCCCGTGGCCCGGCTGGGTGCGCACCATGGATATCGCGCTCGAGCAGCTCGATGTGGCCACGATCGATCATCCCGTCCGCGTCTTCGATCTTGCCTGCGGCAATATGCGATTCGAGAACTTTGCCGCCGGCGGGGCACTTGCCGCCAAGGGCGTCGACGGCGCAAACCCCTCGGCAGATGCCAGCTGCCCGTTTGAGTTCTATGGTGTCGACTCGTGCCAAGATCTGGCAATAGACGCCCACGGCCACGCCCTGCGCATTCCCAACCTGCACTTCCAGGAACTCGATGCGCTCGACGCCCTCATGAAACTCACCCCCGCCGAGACGCCCGACGTGCTTTTCGATGCCCCGCTCGCCGACATCTCGGTCTGCTTTGGCTTTATGCACCACGTGCCGTCGTGCGAGTACCGCGTACGCGTGCTCGACGCCTTGGTGCGCCAAACGCGCCCGGGCGGCATCATCGCCATCAGCTTTTGGGAGTTTATGAACGACGAGCGTATGGCGCGCAAGGCCGTTCGCGCCGAGGCCCGCGCCGAGCTCGCCCCGCCGTTTGAGGGTTACGATTCTGCACAGTTCGAAGCCGGCGACCATCTTATTGGCTGGCAAAACGACCGCCACGCCTACCGCTATTGCCATCACTTTGACGATCAGCAGATCACCGACCTGGTGCGCGGCGTCCGTACGTTCTACAAGAGCGGCGAGGTTCCCGTACGCGAGCTCGAACGTTTCCATGCCGACGGTCGCAGCGGCGAGCTCAACCGCTATGTGATCCTCAAGCGCCTGTAGGCATTGGCAACTCGCCGCCGAGCCGCACCGCAACGTCTGGGCAGACTATGCCCACCCTTTTCCAACCCATTGATGGAACGCGCGGCCATGCGTTCCATACGTATGACCAAGGAGCCTCATGGGAGCCGTCCACGTTCGCACACCTAAGAACTTTGTGCTCGAGGAGCGCCTGGAGCGCTATGCCGATGCGATAGAGACGAACCCCGAGGCCTATGCCGGAGATTGGCGCGAAGCCTGCGCGCCAGCCGGCGGCGCGTCCTTCACCCACCTTCATCTGGATCTAGGCTGTGGCAAGGGAACCTATCTGGTTGAGCGAGCCCGTCGTGAACCCGACACACTCTTTATCGGTATGGACCAAGAGCCCATCTGCATCGCCTACGCCGCACAGAAAATCTGTGAGCAGGGGCTGTCCAACGCACTCGTCCTGCCCCGAGGCGCGGCATCGCTGCTGCAGCTGTTTGCCGCAGGCGAGCTCGATGCCATCACCATCAACTTTCCCACGCCGCAGCCCAAGGCCAAGTACGCCAAAAAGCGGCTCGTCCATGTCGACCATCTAATGCTCTACCGCCCGCTCTTTACAGCCGGCGCCACCGTCACGCTGCGCACCGACAGCAAGCCGCTGCGCGACTACGCCCTGGGACAGTTTGCCGCGGCCGGCTACGACACACTTTGGGTAAGTGACGACGTCCGCCGCGATCATCCCGAACATCCCGAGACCGAGTACGAACAGCGCACGCGCGAGATGGGCGCCGTCGTCTATGGCATCTGCGCCACACCCAGTGCGCAGCCCAGCGACGATGCGCTCGCGGCGGGCCGCATGCAGGAGCAAAGCCTTGCCTGCTACCTGCCCGACAACCTCGATGAGCTCACCTATGTACCCCTGGGCATGGAAGAGGCCATCGAGAACTTTAGAAACCGCGCCCGCAAGGGCAAGAAGCGCCTTCCGCAGGAGTCCTAGGGGCTTTTGACAGTCGCTGCGCCGGTAACCAAACGCAAATAGGTGCCGACGAACGGCCCTCAAACCTAAGTGAGTAGACTTTTTGGCAACAACCAAGCACAACCCGTATGGCGAAAACTAAAACCGCAGGTAGAGCCCTTGCGTAAAAACCATGTGCTCGCGATATCGCAAAAAGTCTACTCACTTAGCTGGCGACTGCACCAAACGGCTGGCAGAACGCCCATTTCCTGCATTTTCTTGCCTGCGAACGCATCGATGCGACGCTACGCCATAATGGATGGCGGACAAACGCGAGAGAAAGTTACCACATGACGCAAAGCACGACAGATACCGCCGCCAGCACCGTCTCCGGCGCCGGCGCTGCCAGCTCATTCTCGGGCGGCACGGGAACCGAGGCAGAGTTCGGCTCCCTCGGCGCACTCTCCCCCACCTGGTGGGAGCCCGAGGACGGCAGCGAGCCCGAGCCGTGGCTCACGCCCGATCAGTCCTTCGAACGCTTCTTTGAATGGACGAGCGACCGCGGCATTGAGCTGTGGGACCACCAGGAAGAGGCCCTCATGGACCTGGCCGCCGGCGATCACGTCATCTTAGGCACGCCGACCGGCTCGGGTAAGTCGCTTGTCGCGCTGGGCATGCTCTTTATGGGCATGGCGCAGGGCAAGCGCTGTTATTACACGGCCCCCATCAAGGCCCTGGTCAGCGAAAAGTTTTTCGACCTGGTGCAGGTGCTCGGCCGCGATAACGTAGGCATGATTACCGGCGACACGCATATCAACACCAAGGCGCCCGTCATCTGCTGCACGGCCGAAATCCTTGCCAACGATGCGCTGCGCGAGGGCGAGGACGCCGACGTGGGCTGCGTGGCCATGGACGAGTTCCACTACTTTGCCGACCCCGACCGCGGCTGGGCCTGGCAGGTGCCACTGCTCACCCTGCCCCACACGCAGTTTATGCTCATGAGCGCCACGCTCGGCAATGTCACCGCCATCGCTGCCTCACTCGAGGAGCACACCGGTGCCACGTGCGACCTAGTCGTCGATGCCCCGCGCCCTGTTCCGCTGAGCTACGGCTATGTGACGACCTCCCTCGAAGGCACGGTCGAGCTCGCGATGCGCCGCGGCGAGGCCCCGCTCTATATCGTGCACTTTAGCCAGGATGCCGCACTTGCGACGGCACAGTCGCTCGCCAACTTCGGCATTGCCAGCAAGGAGCAGCGCGAGGCCATCAAGGAGGCAGCCAAGGGCACGAGCTTCTCGACGGCCTTTGGCAAGATTCTTAAGCGCTTGCTCGGATGCGGCGTCGGCGTGCACCATGCCGGTATGTTGCCGCGCTATCGTCTGCTGGTCGAGCGCCTGGCGCAGCAGGGCTTGCTGCCCGTCATCTGCGGCACCGACACGCTCGGTGTCGGCATCAACGTACCCATCCACACCGTGGTGCTCACCGCGCTCACCAAGTTCGACGGCTACAAGATGCGTCGCCTGCGCGCCCGCGAGTTCCACCAGATTGCCGGTCGCGCCGGCCGCTCGGGCTTCGATACCGAGGGCATGGTAATTGCCGAGGCGCCTGAGCACGAGATCGAAAACGCCAAGCTCATGGCCAAGGCGGGCGACGACCCCAAGAAGCTCCGCAAGATTAAAAAGAAGAAGGCCCCCGAGGGCTTTGTCACCTGGAACAAGCAGACCTTTGAGCGCCTGATCGAGACGCAGCCCGAAACGCTCAAGCCGCGCCTTCGCATCACACACTCCATGGTGATTAGCGTGGTCGAGCAGGGCGGCGACGCCCGCGCCCGCGTGCACGACCTTATCGAGACAAGCCTGCAAACGCCCGAGGAAAAGGCGAAGCTCGAGGTTCGTGCCGACGAGATCTTCGCCACGCTCATCGACTCCGGCGTCGTCGTGCGCACCGAGGTGCCGCCCGCACCCGACGCTCCGGCTGACGCCGCGCCGGACATCGACTACGCACTGACGGTCGACTTGCCCGAGGACTTTGCGCTCGACCAGCCGCTCTCGCCCTTTTTGCTTGCCGCGCTGGAGCTGCTCGACCCCGAAAGTGAGACCTATACCATGGACCTCATCAGTATGGTCGAGGC
>CABMPS010000184.1 GCA_902388545.1 uncultured Collinsella sp. | reverse complement strand
ATTGCAGGTGTCGAACAGCTGATACGGCGAGACGGCGAGCGTCGTACCCACATATTCAAACCTGCGCTCCTGGGCAACGCGGCATGCCTCGGCCAAGCGCAAGGCATAGCACGCGCGACAGCGACGGGGCCGATCGGCACCCAGCGGGGCCACGCCGGCCTCCCAGCGCTCGCGGTCCTCCCCGGCCTCGATGAGCTCGATGTCGCCATCGGCACACCACCGGCGCAGCTCGTCCAAACGACGCTGCCATTCATCGCGCGGCTGAATATTGGGGTTGGTCCAGCAGATCGTGGGTTCAAACCCCTCCTCGCGCAGCAGGCGAACCGGCTCAAGCGAACACGGCGCACAGCAAGCGTGCAACAACAACGGCCTCATCAACATCTCCTCACC
Organism: uncultured Collinsella sp.; assembly: GCA_902388545.1. Taxonomy (GTDB): domain Bacteria; phylum Actinomycetota; class Coriobacteriia; order Coriobacteriales; family Coriobacteriaceae; genus Collinsella. The sequence goes on along the minus strand of CABMPS010000184.1, from coordinate 3,989 downwards.
CGAAAAAGCGCACGCCAAAGGACGTGTCCTCGCAGGCGGCAATGCGGCGGTCGCGCAGGATCGTCCGCACGTAATACCAGTCGCCCGTGCATCCCGAAAGGTGCAAACCAGCCGCCAGGTAGCACAGCAGCGGATACCCCGAAAACGCAAATCCCAGGGCAAACGCCGCCGTCACAACAACCGTCGGCGCCAGGCAAACCGCCATGTACCGCCGGCGCGAATACACAATCCCCTCGGCGCAGGCATAGATCATGCACGTCTCACGGTTCGCTCCAAAAGTCACGTGCGCACTCGCGAGCGCCAGCAGCTTAAAAAACACACCGTGCACCAGCTCGTGCACGGCAAACGACGCCATTGAGACCGCAGCCAAGCCGACTATCCAGCCCACGACTGCCGTCCAGCCGCCCGCATCAGCAGCATCCAAGTCTGCAGGCCCGCCCAGCAGCATAAACACCGGCACCAGGCACACGGCAAACACGCCGACTACGACCATCCCCACACGAAGCAAGCGTGCAGAAAATCCTCGTCTTCAAACGCATGTATGTTGGAAATCTCATTCATAGCATCTTAGGATAGCGCCCCTGCCACGTACCCGTCCGCATGTGCGATAATGTCGAACGATATGCACGAATTGACCACCGCGCCGCCGAGCCCCGCGCCCGGCCGCGCTCTCACCATATGCGAAGGAGTCCCATGGCATCCAAATACTCCATGAACGACCGTCCCAGCTGGCCGCGCCGCGCCATCGTTACCGCCGGCGAGCCCTACGGCAACAAGGGCCTTCACTTTGGCCACGTTGGCGGCGTCTTTGTCCCGGCCGACTTCTTCGCCCGTTTCCTGCGCGACCGCCTGGGCCGCGAGAACGTCATCTTCACCTCGGGCACCGACTGCTACGGCTCGCCCATCATGGAGAGCTACCGCAAGCTCAAGGAGAACGAAGGCTACGATAAGTCCATCGGCGAGTATGTCGAGTCCAACCACTCCCGACAGGCCGCGACCCTCAACAACTACAACATCAGCTGCGACATCTACGGCGGCTCAGGCCTTGAGCCAGCTGCGCAGATTCACAACGAGGTTACCGCCGAGATTATCGAGCGCCTGCACGAGCAGGGCACCATCTCCAAGCGCTCCACGCTGCAGTTCTACGATGCCAAGGCCGGCACGTTCCTCAACGGCCGTCAGGTGATCGGCCGCTGCCCCATCCAGGGCTGCAAGTCCGAGAAGGCTTATGCCGACGAGTGCGATCTGGGCCACCAGTTTGAGCCCGAAGAGCTCATCGCACCCAAGAGCCAGCTCACCGGCGAGGTGCCCGAGCTGCGCCCGGTCGACAACCTCTACTTCGACCTACCCGCCTACCTCGACTTTATGAAGACCTATACCGCCAAGCTCGCCCAGAACCCGCAGGTTCGCTCCGTGGTCTCCAAGACCATGGAGGAGTGGCTGCTGCCGGCTCAGCTCTACATCCAGAACAAGTTCCGCGAGGCCTTCGATGCCGTCGAGGACCAGCTCCCCGAGCACACCGTGCTGGAGCCCGAGGGCAACAAGAGCAGCTTTACCGTCACCTTCCCCAGCTGGAAGGAGCGCGACGACGCCCACGCGGTGCTCGCCAACGGCGGCGTGCGCTTCCGCAGCGGCAAGGCGCTCGTGCCCTTCCGCATCACCGGCAACATCGACTGGGGCGTTCCGGTGCCCGAGGTTGACGGCGTAACCGACGTCACCTGCTGGTGCTGGCCCGAGAGCCTGTGGGCGCCCATCAGCTACACTCGCACCGTGCTCGCACGCGATGCCAAGGCCGCCGGCGTGACCGAGGGCGTCGCCGCCCAGGATGCCGCCCTCATGGGCGAGCCCGCCGCCGATTCCACGCAGGTCCCCGCGCCCACCTACCAGCACAGCTCGCTCGACTGGCGCGACTGGTGGTGCTCGGACGACGCGCAGATCTACCAGTTCATCGGTCAGGACAACATCTATTTCTACTGCATCGCGCAAACCGCCATGTGGGAGGCCCTGGGTTGGGACCTTACGCAGAGCACCGTCAGCGCCTGCTATCACCTGCTCTACATGGGCAAAAAGGCGAGCTCGTCCTCGCAGACCCCTCCCCCGCCGGCAGACGACCTGCTCAACCACTACACCTGCGAGCAGATGCGCGCGCACTGGCTGTCGCTCGGCCTATCCGAGAAGCCGGTGAGCTTTAGCCCCAAGGCATACGACACGCGTGTGACCGGCAAGGACAAGGACGGCAACGAGGTGCGTGCCTGCGACGACAAGCGCGTTATCGATCCGGCCCTTAAGGAGAGCGCCCTTTTGACCGGCGTCTTCAACCGCCTGGCCCGCAGCTGCTTCTACGGCGTCGCCATCAAGGAGGGCGACGAGAGCCCCTACCGCAACGGCTGCATCCCCGCCGGTGCCGCTTCTGACACCGTGGTCGAAGCCGCCGAGCAGGCAGCTCTCGCCTTTGAGCAAGCCATGTACAAGTTCGAGACGCACCGCGCGCTCGCCGTGTGCGACGACTACCTGCGTGCCGCCAACAAGCGCTGGAGCGACGCCTCTAAGGCCGCCAACAAGCTCGAGGGCGAGCCGGCAAACGCCGCAATGACGCAGGCCCTCGTCGACGCCTTTACCGAGCTGCGCGTGGCGACCGTCCTGATGCACGGTATTGTGCCGGCCGGCTGCGAGCTCATCTGCGAGTACTTCGACGTCGACCCGGTCGCTTTCTTTAGCTGGGATAACATCTTTGCCTCCACGGACGAGTTCGTGGAGATCCTGGGCGAGAAGCCCGGCGAGCACCGCGTGAAGCCGCTGCCCCCGCGCTTCGACTTCTTTAGCAAGCACGAGAGCCAGTACTAAACACTCGACATGTAATGGAATGGGAAGGAAAGACGGATGTCCAAGCCGCGTCGTCGTAAGCAGAAAAAGCAGGTCAAGGCCGAGCTCAAGCTCAGGCAGTTTGCCGCCACCGAGCTTTCCGACCAGCTTGCCGCCCTCCCCTGCGCTGCCGACCTGCCGCGCTTTATGGTCGACACGGTTGCCGGCGCCTATACGCCTGCCGATGCCGAGCTCATGATCGAGGGCTTCGGCGCCGCGGCCACACGCCCGGTCACGCTGCGCACCAACACGCTCAAGGCGACCGCCGAGGACATCGCCGCCGCGCTCGACGCAGCCGGCATCGCCCACCAAACCGTCGCTTGGTACCCAGATGCCTTCATCCTGCCCGACGCCCAGGTTTCCGACCTGTGGGACCTCGACATCTATCGCGACGGCAAGATCTACCTTCAGAGTCTGTCGTCCATGATGCCGCCACTCGTACTGGGCGCTCAGGCCGGCGAGGACATCCTGGACATGTGCGCGGCCCCCGGCGGCAAGACGACGCAGATCGCCGCCCTCACCCAGGGACAGGCACACCTCACCGCCTGCGAGATGAGCATTCCCCGCGCCGAAAAGCTCGAGTCAAACCTCCACCGCCAGGGTGCCAAAAACGTGCCCGTCATGCGCATCGACGCACGCGAGCTCGACGAGTTCTTCCGCTTCGATCGCATCCTGCTCGACGCCCCCTGCACCGGCACGGGCACCGTCATCAGCGGCAACGAGAAAAGCCTGCGCAGCCTGACCGAGCAGCTGCTGAGCAAGTGCGCCCGCTCGCAGCGAGCACTTCTGGACCGCGCCATGGGAGCCCTCAAACCGGGCGGCACGCTCGTCTATTCGACTTGTTCGATCTTACCGCAGGAAAACGAGGACGCCCTGCAAGAGGCCCTCGACAAGCATATGGACTGCGAGCTCATCCCCCTCGATGGCACGCCAAGCGAAAGTGAGGCACGCCGCGCCCAGGAAGCTGGCGAGAAGCCGCGCATCGAGTCCAACGCCCTGACCGAGGCCATTGCCGCGGGTCAGGTATCGGCCATCGCCAACGGCCTGCCCGGCACGCTCACCATTCCGCCCAGCCGCGAATTTGAGGGCTTCTACATTGCCCTGATCCGAAAACGCAGCTAGCGTAC
>CABMPS010000183.1 GCA_902388545.1 uncultured Collinsella sp. | reverse complement strand
CCTGCACTTGACGGGCGTCACCGCGCCCTGGGCGCCGAGACCCTTGCAATCGATGATTTGGCCCGTGCGGCCGGCACGCAGGCCGTGGAGGAGTAGACCATGAATCCCATTACCATGAAGCTCGTCGTCGATGATCTGATTTTGCAGGCTCTGCGCGAGGACATCACGTTTGAGGACGTGAGTACGGCGAGCGTGTGCCCTACGGCGCGCCCCGCTACCGTTGAGCTCATCGCCAAGGCCGATGGCATCATCGCCGGCTTGGATGTGTTCGCTCGCACTTTTGAGCTGCTGGATCCGCAGAGCTCCGTGTTGTTCGATGTCGCGGACGGCGACGAGGTGCACGCCGGTGACCACGTGGGCCAGGTGCGCGGCGATGCGCGCGTATTGCTTTCGGGCGAGCGCGTGGCGCTCAACTACCTGCAGCGCATGAGCGGCATCGCTACTTACACGCATCGGATGGCGGCCGCGCTCGAGGGCACCAAGACCGTGCTTGTCGACACGCGCAAGACCACGCCGGGCATGCGCGTCTTCGAGAAGGCAGCAGTCGAGATCGGCGGTGGCAGCAACCATCGCTACAACCTGTCGACGGCCGTCATGCTCAAGGACAACCATATTGACGCCGCCGGTGGTGTGACGCGTGCGATTGAGATGGCACGCGCCCACGCATCGTTTACCACGACGGTCGAGATTGAGTGCGAGAACCTGGACATGGTACGCGAGGCCGTGGAGGCCGGTGCCGATATCATCATGCTCGACAACATGACCCACGACGACATGGCTGCAGCGATTGAGCTTATCGCCGGTCGTGCTAAGACCGAGTGCTCGGGCAACGTAGACGCCGACAACATTCGTGCCCTGGCCGACCTGGGTGTTGACTTTATCAGTTCGGGGGCGTTGACGCACTCTGCGCCGATTCTCGACCTCTCGCTCAAGCACCTGCGTCTGCTGGACGGTAAATAATGGACGCCCGCGAGCGTCGCCGTGCCATCATGGCCGTGCTCGAGGGGGCCAAAGATCCTGTCTCGGGCAGTGCGCTTGCCCGCGAGGTGGGCGTGAGCCGTCAGGTCGTGGTGCAGGACATCGCCCTGCTGCGCGCTGACGGGCACGATATCGTCGCCACCAATCGCGGCTATGTACTACAGGAGGCCCCCAGCAGCCCCGCCGTGCCCACGCGCTTGGTCAAGGTTCGCCACAGCGTGGAGCAGGCAGGCGATGAGCTCACGAGTATCGTCGACGCCGGTGGCGCCGTGCTCAACGTGATCGTCAATCACCGCGTGTACGGTAAGATCACGGCCGACTTGGACATTCGCAATCGTCGCGATGTTGAGCGCTACCTGCACGATATCGAGAGCGGCAAGAGCTTTCCACTACTAACGGTGACGAGCGGCTACCACTTCCATCGCATTGCGGCGGAGGACGAACAGACCCTCGACGAGATCGAGGCCATGCTCAAGGAGAAAGGCTATTTGGCAGACCTGATGCCCTACGAGGACGATCTGTCCTAGCCGATGCTGCAAACGTCCCTAAGCGGCAATCTGACGTTCAATCGTCGGTCGCGTACCAAAGTACGCTTCCCTCCTCTTTCACGTCACCTTGCTCGCTTAGGGACGTTTTCGCTGACGTGAGCTCAACCTGCGACGGTGCCTAATTGGTTATCCGCACAAAAAAGGAGGCCTCCGCGGCGATGCGGAAGCCTCCTTTTTTGTGCACGGTGTACTTTTGAGTGTGCAAGTGGGGGAGTTGTTACTCCTCGACGATCTCGGTGATCGCGCCAGCGGGGCAAGCGTCCTGGCAAGCGCCACAGGCGACGCAGGAGTCCTCGTCGGCGACGGTAGCGACGTCCTGGAGCTCCAGAACGCCAGCGGGGCAGGAGTCGACGCAAACGCCACAAGCGATGCACTCGTCGGCATCAATTACGGGATGAGCCATGGTAGTTTCCTCTCTGTTGACCGACGCTACAGGCGATGCGCGTCGGTTTGATTCGGGCAAAAACATACCACGGGAGCGACCGTTTGCAATACCCTCTGGCCGGCATCTTCATACCGTTCGCCGAGTATGCCAAGGTTTACTAAAAAACGCGCAGGTGGGGCCGTTGAGCTGCGCAAATGTTAGCTATAGGTGACTTGTAATATTGACCTATTGAGCGCGCCTGCGGAAAGGGCATCCCGTTATTTGGCCGAAAACCGGGTCGCAGTTTCCGGTTGGGCCCGCTAGCGGAAACTGCGACCCGGTATCAGCTCTCAAAACGGGATACGGTTTCCGGTTGAGCCTTCAGACGGAAACTGCGACCCGGAATCCACGCTCAAACCGGGATGCGCTTGCCGCAAGACGGCCCCCAGGCACCCCCGGACGCAAACCTCAGTCAACTCTACATAGATCTCAATAGATCTGCCGAGAACTCAAACAGTGCATCTACCTGCACATTTGAGAACCTAAACTCTCAGAGATAAGAAATCTTATATGAATTGACTTAGATTTTGTATATTCCAGCCCATAAGGGGATACACTACATCCTGAAAGACAAGCCGAAGCGCCGCGCGACAGACCGTCGAGGCGGCGCGAACGCAAAAGAGAGAGGGAATTTCTAATGAGTAAGATTCTTGGTATCGACCTTGGTACTACTAACTCCGCAATGGCCGTTCTCGAGGGCGGTTCTCCGACCATTATCGTGAACGCCGAGGGCGACCGCACCACCCCGTCCGTCGTGGGCTTCCGCGCCGACGGCGACCGCGTTGTGGGTAAGGCCGCTAAGAACCAGGCCGTCACCAACCCCAAGAACACCGTGTTCTCCATCAAGCGCTTCATGGGCCGCAAGTACTCCGAGTGCACCTCCGAGATCAAGACCGTGCCGTATGAGGTCAAGGAGGGCCAGGGTGGCCGTGCCGTCGTCGATATCGAGGGCAAGGACTACACCGCCGAGCAGGTGAGCGCCATGACGCTCGCCAAGATGAAGGCTGACGCCGAGAAGTATCTGGGCGAGACCGTCACCGACGCCGTCATCACCGTCCCGGCCTACTTCAACGACGCCCAGCGTCAGGCCACCAAGGACGCCGGACAGATCGCCGGACTCGACGTCAAGCGTATCATCAACGAACCCACCGCGGCTTCCCTTGCCTACGGTTTTGACAAAAAGGCCAACGAAAAGATCGTCGTGTTCGACCTCGGCGGCGGCACGTTCGACGTGTCCATCCTCGAAGTGGGCGACAACGTGGTTGAAGTGCGCGCCACGAACGGCGACACCTTCCTCGGCGGCGAAGACTTCGACCAGCGCGTCATCAACTATCTGGTGGAAGAATTCAAGAAGGAACAGGGAATCGACCTTGCCAAGGACAGCATGGCTCTTCAGCGCCTGAAAGACGCCGCAGAAGCCGCCAAGAAGGAACTGTCCACGTCGATGGAATCCGAAATCAACCTGCCCTTCATCACGGCTGACCAGACCGGGCCCAAGCACATGCTCATCAAGCTGTCCCGCGCCAAGCTGGAACAGCTGGTGTCCGACCTCGTGCAGAAGACGCTGGAACCCTGCCGCAAGGCGCTGGCCGACGCCGGTTTGAAGCCTTCCGACATTGATGAAGTGCTGCTGGTCGGCGGCATGACCCGTATGCCTCTGGTCCAGAAGACCGTGGCCGACTTCTTCGGCAAGGAACCCAACCGTTCCGTGAACCCCGATGAAGTGGTCGCCATGGGCGCCGCCATTCAGGGCGGTATCCTCGCCGGCGACGTGAAGGACGTGTTGCTCCTCGACGTGACCCCGCTTTCCCTCGGCATTGAAACCATGGGCGGCGTGTTCACCAAGCTGATCGACCGCAATACAACCATCCCGACCCGCAAGAGCCAGACCTTTACGACCGCCGCGGACAACCAGCCCTCCGTGTCCATCCACGTGCTGCAGGGCGAACGTCCGATGGCCGCCGACAACATGACGCTGGCCCGTTTCGACCTGACCGGCATCCCGCCGGCACCGCGCGGCGTGCCGCAGATTGAAGTGGCCTTCAACATCGACGCCAACGGCATCGTGAACGTGTCCGCCAAGGATCTCGGCACGGGCAAGGAGCAGTCCATCCAGATCACCGCTTCGTCCGGCCTCTCCGATGCCGACATCGAAAAGCTGGTGAAGGAAGCCGAAGCCCATGCGGCCGACGACAAGAAGAAGCAGGATCTCATCAGCGCCCGCAACCAGGCCGACGGCCTGATCTACGGCACTGAAAAGTCCATCAAGGATCTCGGCGACAAACTCGACGCGGCCCTCAAGAGCGACATCGAAGGCAAGATTGCTTCCCTCAAGACGCTCATGGAAGGCGAAGACGTCGAAGCCATCAAGAAGGCGACCGAAGAACTGGCTCAGGCTTCGCACAAGCTGGCCGAACAGCTCTACTCGCAGGCTCAGGGTCAGCAGCCCGGGGC
>CABMPS010000182.1 GCA_902388545.1 uncultured Collinsella sp. | reverse complement strand
TACGGGCTATACCCGTGCGGCGACTGATTATCTGATGGAAACGTTGCGCGATATGGGCTTTGGGCCCGAGCGTTCTAACAAGGGCAATGTGCTCGTTGAGCTTGGTGGTGAGGGCGAGCCGCTTGTCTTGGCGAGCCATGTCGATACCCTGGGCGCCATGGTGCGCTCCATTAAGGACAATGGTCGCCTGCGTCCCACGACCCTCGGCGGGCATCAGTGGTCTACGGCCGATGGCGAGAACTGCACCGTTTACACGCGCGATGGCAATGTCTACACGGGTGTGGTCCTCAATACCGAGCCTTCGGCGCATGTGGCCGATGAGCCGGTCAAGACCATCGAGAAGAACATGGAAATCCTGCTCGACGAGAACGTCGACAGCAAGGACGATGTGCTCGAGCTGGGTATTCAAACCGGCGACATCATCGCTATGGACCCGCGTACGACGGTGACGGAGAGCGGCTACATCAAGAGTCGCTTCCTTGACGACAAGCTGTCGGCGTCGATTCTGCTGGGCTTGGCGCGTGCCGTCGCCGCTGGCGAGGTGACGCTCTCGCGCAAGGTGTCGCTGCTCTTTACCGTGTACGAGGAGGTCGGTCACGGCGGTGCCTTTGTGCCGGCCGACACGCGCGAGATGATCAGCGTGGACATGGGCTGCGTGGGCGACGACCTGGGCTGCACCGAGCGCATGGTTTCGATTTGCGCCAAGGATTCGGGTGGTCCGTACAACTACGACCTGGTAACCACGCTGTCCAACATCGCGCGCGAGCTTGAGCTCGATTACGCCATCGACGTGTACCCGCATTACGGCTCCGACGTCGAGGCCACGCTCTCGGCCGGCTACGACATTCGCCATGGTCTGATCGGCCCCGGCGTGTACGCGAGCCACAACTACGAGCGCAGCCACATCGACGGCGTGCGCAATACCTACGAGCTGGTTCGCGCCTACGTTCAGCGCTAGGGGAGCAGCTTGCGACTCGGCTGACCAATCGCTAAGGCCCGATTTCTCGGGCCTTTTTTCACTTTGGGCTGTTTAGTATTATGATGTCTGTAATCTATTAACTAAACGTGTAAATTACTTAACGAGGTGATGCGGCGTATGGATACGTCTGAGTACTTGTCTATGGGTGATGCCGCCCGCCTGTTGGGCGTTACGAAAGCCCGCATATCTCAACTTGCCGCATCGGGAACGCTCGCGTGCGATATTGTGGGCGGACGGAAGATGGTCGAGTACAATTCTGCGATCGCCTATCAAAAGGTCCGCAAGCGAGGACGCCGTCCTGCAGCCGATGTGGGACGCAAGTTTACGCTGATGTCGGCCGACCATGAGGTCGCGTATGTCTCATTTGATCCGACGCGCGAGTTCCCCTTCGAAATCGCCGAGGTCCTCGATGCGCAACGAATGCCGTTTGGCACATGCTCGAGCTCTTCTCCAACGGTGAATAAGCGGGAGCTCAATGCGTGGTGGGGGCATCGGTCGGTGCCCGATGTTCGTCCTGGGCTTATCTCGCGCTACCGCGAGCTGGGAATTGCCAGTGGCATTGAGGTGCCGGTTCAGTGCCTGGGTCTCTCGCTTTCGGATTGCTATTGGCTGCGGCCGGCAGAATGCGACGGGTTTGAATGGCGAAACCTCAATTACTTCGAGAACGAATTTGAGCGATCGGCGCCCGAGGGGCGTTCGGGTTGGCTGGAAGGCATCGGTCTTAAAAATCCGGATAACACGTCCGAGGGCGAGCTCCCTAAATCGTGGATGATCCGAAACGGCATTCGCGTTTTGGCTAAAGGATGCGGCGTGGACGATCAGCGTCCCTTTAACGAGGCGGTTGCAACGGCTCTGCATCGTCGCTTGCTGTCGGAGGGCGAGTTTGTTCCTTATACGGTTGAGCGGATGTTCGATGGCCCTGTGTGTCTGTGCGACGACTTTCTTGACGGCCGTGAGGAATACGTTCCGGCTGTTTACGTTAAGGGCGCACTTGGTAGCCAGCGGGGAGACTCGACATACGATCGATACTGTCGCTACCTTGGCAAGCATGGTGCCGATGAGGCCGCTGTGAGAAGGTCTATGTCGCAGATGATTGTCTGCGATGCCCTTTTGGCCAACAGCGACCGCCATTGGCGAAACTTCGGCATCATCCGTAATGTCGACACCCTGGAGATAAAACCTGCACCGCTGTTCGATAGCGGCAACTGTCTGTGGTATAACGTGCCAACCGTCTTGCTCGCGGCTGGGGAGTTTGGGTTTTCCGCTAAGCCGTTTGGGCCCGACCCTTCCGCTCAGCTGGCGCTTGCGGACTCGCTCGATTGGTTCGATTCATCTCGGCTCAACGGATTTGTTGATGAGGCGATCGAGATTCTTTCGCAGAGCGAATGGGCGACGGCGGAGGGTCGACTCGAGGCCATTTGCCGCGGCCTCGAGCGTCGCGTAATCGAGGTTGGTGCCGCTGTTGAGGTACTTCGACACGTGCAGCGGTAAACCCACGGCTACTTAAGTGCGCCGGTCACGGTACCGCCGCCCAGGACGATGTCGCCGCGATAGACTACAACGGCCTGGCCGGGGGCGATGGCTCGTTGCGGCTCGTCAAAAGTTAGCAGCATTTGTCCGCCGGCGCCACGTGTAAGGGTTGCTGCCTGGTCTTTCTGACGGTAGCGGTACTTGGCACCTACGCGAATGCCGCCGGCATCGAGCTCCGCCTCCATGCGTGCGTCCGGCGCGCTCCAGATCCACTCATCGGCAGTTAGCGCCGAGGCGGTTAGGTCCTCGGCCTCGCCCAGATGCACGGTGTTGTTGGCGGCGTCGACGCCCGTTACGTACACGGGATGCGCCATCGCAACGCCCAGGCCCTTGCGCTGGCCGATGGTGTAGCGCAGCGCGCCGTTGTGGCGCCCGACCACGCTGCCGTCGCGCCACACAATGTCGCCCGGTGCAGCGGGATGTCCGCAGCGGCGCTCGATATAGCCCGCGTAGTCACCGTCTGGAATAAAGCAGATGTCCTCGCTTTCGGCCTTCTGGGCGTTGGTAAAGCCCTGCTCGGCGGCTATGCGGCGCACGTCGCGCTCTTTGTCTAGGCCTGCCAGCGGAAAGACCGTGTGTGCCAGGCGTTCCTGCGTAAGCGAATACAAAAAGTAGCTCTGGTCCTTTTTGGGATCTTCGCCGCGATGTAGCTGCCAGGTGCCGTCTGCCGCCTGGCTTGTTTTGGCGTAATGTCCCGTTGCGATGTAGTCGCAGCCCATATCCAGCGCCGCATCCAGCAGCGCGCCAAACTTAATGTGGCGGTTGCAGATGATGCACGGGTTGGGCGTCAGTCCTTCCTGGTAGGCGTTCACAAAGCGCTCGATCACGTTGCGGTCGAAGGTCTGCTGCAAGTCGAGCACATGGTGGGGTATCCCCAGGCGCTTGGCGACGACCTTTGCATCGGCGATGTCGCAGTCGACTTTGCTCATACCCGTGGCGGGGTCGGGCGCGGGGCAGGTGAGACGCATGGTGGCGCCGATGCATTCGTAGCCCTGGCGCTTGAGCAGATACGCGGTCACGCTGGAATCGACGCCGCCGCTCATGGCGACGAGCACGCGCTTGTTGTGCATGGGGAGGTTCTCCTTGGTGGCATGTGGCCAAAAAAGAAAAGCGGCGCGGGAGGCTGCTTCCGCGCCGCAGACATTGTAGCAAGTTCGGACGTCTCGTGGGACATCCTAACGAGATGGGCTCAGGCTGCCAGAAGAGAGGGAAGACCGGCGTGCCTTGGGCCTATCGACAAGTGACGGGCCCTTAGTCCTGGAAGAGCGCCGTGGACAGGTAGCGCTCGCCGGTGTCGGCAAGCAGGGCCACGATGGTCTTGCCTTCGTTCTCGGGGCGCTTGGCCAGCTGCAGCGCGGCCCACACGGCGGCACCGGACGAAATGCCCACGAGCACGCCCTCCTTGTGGCCCACGGCGCGGCCGGTGGCAAAGGCGTCCTCGTTCTCGACGGGGATGATCTCGTCATAGACCTGGGTGTCGAGGACGTCGGGCACAAAGCCGGCGCCGATACCCTGGATCTTGTGCGGGCCTGCCTGGCCCTTGGAGAGCACCGGGGAGGTGGCGGGCTCGACGGCGACGACCTTAATCTCGGGGTTCTGTTCCTTGAGGAACTTGCCCACGCCGGTCACGGTACCACCGGTGCCAACGCCGGCGACGAAGATGTCGACCTGGCCGTCGGTGTCGTCCCAGATCTCGGGGCCGGTCGTGGCCTTGTGGATGGCCGGGTTGGCGGGGTTCACAAACTGGCCGGCGATGACGCTGTTGGGAGTCTCCTTCTGCAGCTCCTCGGCCTTGGCGATAGCGCCCTTCATGCCCTTGGAGCCGTCGGTGAGCACGAGTTGCGCACCGTATGCCTGCATCAGCTTGCGGCGCTCGACGGACATGGTCTCGGGCATGGTGATGATCACCTTGTAGCCGCGAGCCGCCGCCACCGAGGCG
>CABMPS010000181.1 GCA_902388545.1 uncultured Collinsella sp. | reverse complement strand
GAGACCATTGCCGACAAGTTCAACGAGCGACAGGTAGAACTGGGTCTCGCCCGGATCGCCCTGACGGCCGGAGCGGCCGCGCAGCTGGTTGTCGATACGACGGGACTCGTGGCGCTCGGTGCCGATAACGGTCAGGCCGCCGGCGGCAAGCACGCGCTCGCGCTCGGCCTTGCAGGTCTCCTTGGCCTCGGCGTTAAACTGCTCAAGCTGCTCGGGCGTCACGTCCTCCATGGTCAGGCCCTCGTACTCAAGGCGCTCGCGCACCAGCTCGTCGGGGTTGCCGCCCAACAGGATGTCGGTACCACGACCGGCCATGTTGGTAGCGATGGTCACGGCGCCGTAGCGTCCGGCCTGGGCAACGATATGAGCCTCGCGCTCATGGTGCTTGGCGTTGAGGACCTCGTGCGCGATGCCGCGCTTGGTAAGGGCGGCCGACAGCTTCTCGGAGCTCTCGATGGAGACGGTGCCCACCAGGACCGGCTGGCCCTTGGCGTGACGCTGCTCGACATCGTCGGCGACGGCGTTGTACTTGGCCTGAATGGTACGGTACACCAGGTCCTCGTGGTCCACGCGCTGCACAGGCTTGTTGGAGGGGATGACCTCGACGGGCAGCTTGTAGATCTCGCGGAACTCGGCATCCTCGGTGAGTGCCGTGCCGGTCATGCCGGAGAGCTTGTCATACAGACGGAAGTAGTTCTGCAAGGTGATGGTGGCCAGCGTCTGGTTCTCCTCGCGTACGAGCACGCCCTCTTTGGCCTCGATGGCCTGGTGCAGGCCCTCGGAGTAACGGCGGCCTTCCATAATGCGGCCGGTGAACTCGTCGACGATCTTGACCTCGCCGTTGGTGACCACGTACTGCTTGTCGCGGTGGAACATGTACTGGGCCTTCAGCGCCTGCTGCAGGTGGTTGACCAGCTGGCCGGAGAGATCGGCATAGATGTCATCGATACCCAGGCGGCGCTCGATCTTCTTAAGACCGCGCTCGGTGGCGGCGATGGTGTGCTTGGCCTCGTCCATGACGTAGTCGCCCGTGGGTTCAACGTCCTCGGTGGCGGTAAGCATGTCGTGCGACACGTCCTCGCCGCGCTCAAGGCCACGCACGGCACGCGCGAAGTCCTTGTAGGTACTGGCGGACTTGGTGCCAGCGCCCGAGATGATCAGCGGGGTGCGAGCCTCATCGATCAGGATGGAGTCCACCTCGTCGACGATGGCGTAGTTGTGGCCGCGCTGCACGCGCTGCTCGGGACGAGTGACCATGTTGTCGCGCAGGTAATCAAAACCGAACTCGGAGTTGGTGCCGTAGGTGACGTCGGCCTGGTAGGCCGGGCGCTTGAGCTCGAGCGGCATGTTGTTCTGGAGCAGACCGACGGTCATGCCCAGGTACTTATAGATGCGGCCCATCCACTCGGAGTCGCGCTTGGCAAGGTAATCATTGACAGTGACGACGTGCACGCCCTTGCCGGCAATAGCGTTGAGATAGCCGGCCAACGTGGAGACGAGGGTCTTACCTTCGCCGGTCTTCATCTCGGCGATGTGGCCCTCGTGCAGCGCCATGGCGCCAATGAGCTGCACGTCAAAGTGGCGCATACCCATGGTGCGCTTGGAAGCCTCGCGCACGGTGGCAAAGGCCTCGGGGAGCATGTCGTCGAGCGACTCGCCGTTGGCGTAACGCTCGCGGAACTTATCGGTCTGGCCGCGGAGTTCCTCCTCGGTCATCTTCTCAAACTGGGGCTCAAGACCGTTGATCTGGTCGACGATCTTGTAGTAGCGCTTAAGGTCCTTATCGGATCCAAAGGACAGCAGCTTTGACATGAATCCCATGTGGTTTTCCTTTTTGGCCATCGCCCACGCCGTGCAGCTGCGGGCGAGTTAAACACAGATGATTGTACTTTAGCCAAACAAGGCGCGGCCTATACGGTCGAGCTCGACCGCCACGTAATAACTATGACCAACCTGCCGCAATGGAACGGGTTTATTTTGGCAGGTTTTATCTGAGCAAACGCCGTCTCTCTGCCATTTGGTGCCACGGGGACAGGTTAGCTTGCACCAATAAAAAGAAAAGGGCCGCGCACCCAAATGGATGCACGGCCCTCATGCCATGAATGCGAGTGATTCCGCGGCGAGCTATTTACTCAGCAGCCTCGGTGGTCTCGGCCTCGGCAGCGGCCTCCTCGACGGGAGCCTCTGCGGGAGCCTCGGCGGCCTGCTTGGCAGCCTCCTCGGCAAACTTAGCAGCACGCTTGGCCTTCTCGGCAGCCTTAGCCTCAGCGGCGGCCTTGCGAGCGGCCTCGGCCTCAGCAGCCTTGGCGGCCTTGGCAGCCTTGGCCTCCTCAGCCTTCTTGAGCTGGGCGGCAGCGGCGCCACCGAACTTGTCGGCGAAGCGCTGGACGCGTCCACCGGTGTCGACGAACTTCTGCTGGCCGGTGTAGAACGGGTGGCACTCGTTGCAAAGCTCGACCTTCATCTCGGACACGGTAGCGTGCGTCTTGAAGGTGTTGCCGCAGGAGCACGTCACCGTGCACTCGACATACTGGGGATGGATACCCTGCTTCATGGTAGGACTCCTTATTGGTCAGGCGCTGGTTACCGATCAGCGCATAAGGCGTCTTGGTTTCCGACCAAGACAACAAACTCGGCTATGGTACCACGGCGCCGCATGTCCCACAAAAGGTTCACGGTCTTTTCGGCACGACACGAGCTGGCCCTTGAATATCAACTATCATCCGAACACTCCCCCACATTCATCCTTCGTATGTATCGAGGTATTCCTGCTTGAGCGTCTGCGAGGACGACTTGATCTTTTCCACGAGCGTGCCGGCCTCGATGAAGTAGAACGAGTCGGTGAGGTCTGCCAGGTCGTCGAGCAGATGGCTTGAAATGAGCACGCTGCGTCCCCGCGCCACCTCGCTGCGCATCGCGTCGCAGGAGGTTTTCCGCTTTCCCGGATCGAGGCCGTTCAGCGGTTCATCGAGGATGAGGTACGGGCAATCGGTCGCTATCGCCATGGCAAGCTTTACCTGCTGCTTCATTCCCGTCGAGAGTTTACGGGCCGGCTTGTCGAGATATGGGGAGATTCCGAGGGAGCTGCAGAGCGAGTCGATGTCGGCGGCCGATTTCCACGCATCCCTAACGAAAGCAAGGTGCTCGAGGGCTGATAGCGTGGGGTAAAGATCCGTGCCGCCTGAAGAGCTCAGGTAGACGAGTTCTGCAAATTCGGCTGATTGACGTTGGCTGATTCCGTCTGCCACCAGGCTTCCCGAGTGGATACGGGTGGGAAATTGGCCCGACAGCGCTTCAAGAAAGGTGGTTTTCCCCGAGCCGTTGGGAGCAATGAGGCCCGCCGCCGTTCCCGGGCTCAAGAAAAGCGATCCGATTGAAAGTATCGTCGTGCTTCCGTATCCCACGCTCACGTCCAGAAGCTCGAGCCCATGGCGCTTTTTCGCGGGTTCAGACTGTTTGGGCGAACGTGTCGCAACGGCGCCGACCGCAAAAAAGACCGCGACGTATATCAGGGCCACGGCAAGCATCGATGCACCGCTTGAACCGGAGTCAATGAATTCTGTTGGGAAGCATCCTACGTAACCCGTTGCCTCGATAGGCGAGAACACGGCCAGCGGCAGGAGCTCGAGCGCGGCATTATGCCCCAGTGCCGAATCGGACAATAACGGGAATGCCGGGGCCGCGACAAGCAACGCGGAGGTAAGGGGGCCCGCGAAGACGCGCCTCGTTGCGGTCGATAGGACGACGGAACAAACGGATATCAAGGTTCCACCCGCGAGCAGCGCGAGAAGTATGGTCGTGAAGACGTCTCCCGCGGTCGTGGTAGTGAGCGCGCCGTTATGGAAGAAGGCGATCGGGTACCCGATCTGCCCGAAGCCGTTTAGGGCCAAGGCGTAAATACTCCCGGGCGCAAGGCCGGCGAGGAGCATCGCGGTCCCCGCGCCAATTATCGAAAACACGGTTTGGATAAGGCGCCGGAATTTGGGCACGGGCGCCTTTGCCGCCAGGGTCCCGGGCCTTGTGGCGCCGAGCACGAGTATCGACGAGAGAAGGAAGGGGATGAAGGGAAGGAAGGACGGCGCCTGGGCAATGGCGTAGGGCAGGAAGGAGAGGAACGGCAGGTCGTTTGCGGAGGCCGGGATATCCGCGATGCCGGAGCTGCTCAGAGCGCGGCAATATGCGAGCTCTGCGTCATTGGTCTCCTGGTCCCCCACGATGGACCCGGATTGGAAGCCCTCGTCCATGAGCGCGTAGTAGCTCTCGGCAGAGTCGAGAAAGGCGGCGTCGGTTTGAGCGGCGAGGGCGGCGTTCGCGTATCTTGCAAGCTCAGCGTCATCTTGCTGCTCTGGCGATAGGTCTGTGCCGCTGGCCTGGGGCGCGCGCGTATTGAATGCGTCGACAAAGCCCTGCATGCCCTGCTTCATAAAGAAGGGGCCGTAGATGGGTGAATTGAACGCAATGGGGACGGAAAAGGCTGCAGCAAGAACGAGC
>CABMPS010000180.1 GCA_902388545.1 uncultured Collinsella sp. | reverse complement strand
TGCTCTATACTCTGCTTCTAGGCGCCCGCCTTGCGCGGTCGCCTCCTGCCCGCGAAGCGGGCCGGGTTTTTCGCCAGTTTCCCCAGGAGGTGCACGTGAGCGGCGTCTACCAGCGCAACCGCGAGGTGTCCGAATACAAGTTCTTCACGCAGGCCATCGCCATCCGCGTGGAGGTCAACAAGCTGATGGCGTCCTCCTCGGTAGTGCCCAAGGCCTACAGGCTGCTGAACGCGGTGCCGACCGTGGAGACGGCGCGCGGCATCGTGTACAACGTCAACCGCGCCGACTGCTTCTACCCCAACACCTCGTTCAACGCGCTGGAGAGGAAACGCTACCTGACGCTGGCCATAGCGGACTGCGAGCAGCTTATGCTGGACATGCAGTGCCTCATGGATATCGGCCTGCCCGTGAACGCCAACCGCTTCGAGGAGCTGGCGGCCATGGTCGAGGAGGAGATCAAGCTGCTGAAGGGCGCGCGCAAGAACGTGCGCGTCACCGGCAAGAAGTCCACCGAGGAGCGCATAGCCGAGGCCGAGGCCGAGCTAGAGCGCCTGCGTTCGCTATAATGGACGGCGGTCCCGCCTTGTATATCGGTACAACTGGTGGCTGCGTTCCGTCATGGGTGGCTCGTCGTCCAACGTGTGCTACGTCAACAACAACGGCAATGCCAACTACAACTCCGCGACGAACGTCTGGGTTCGCCCCCGCCCCGGATTCCCTTATTGCCAGACCGAGTAGGCCCCAGAGCCGAAAGCAGAGCGCGAAGAGGAAGGAAGGCGCGACCGTCGGGCATGCGCCCGTAAATACGCACCCCGCGAGGGTGGCCGGACGCTGCTTGCATGGCGCGGCGCTCCGTGGCTTCGCCGCGTTTCATGGCCATACCTCAAGCGGCTGCCAGAGCCACACTGAGAGCCGTGCGGGGTGCCTTCGATGAACTCCGAGGAAAGAAGGGCCGCGCGCCGCAAGCGCCGCGAGGAGAGGCGCGCCAAGGCCAAGGCCGAGCGCGTGAAGCCGTGCACCCTTGAGGCCGTGGCCGACCTCAACAGCCTTTGCAAGGCCTCCAAGCAGGCGGCGGGCGGCGTGATGTGGAAGTCCTCCACGCAGCGTTATATGAAGGACTATCTGCGAAACGCGGTCAAATCGAGGAACGACCTTCTGGAGGGCCGCGACATATGCCGGGGCTTCATCCGCTTCGACCTGTGGGAGCGCGGCAAGCTGCGCCACATCAGCGCCGTGCACTTCCCAGAGCGAGTGATTCAGAAGTCGCTTTCTCAGAACGCCCTCGTACCCGCGATAGTCCCGACACTCATAACGGCCAACTCCGCCAACATCAAGGGGCGCGGCACCGACTACGCCCTGAAGCTGCTCAAGCGCCACCTGGCCGACCACTGGCGGCGGCACAGGCGCGAGGGATACATCCTTTTGGGCGACTTCTCAGATTACTTCGCCCGCATAGCCCACGAACCCGTCAAGCGGCAGGTGGCCGACGCACTGCTCGATCCGCGCGTGGTCGCCCTCGAGCACCGCCTGATAGACGCACAGGGCGAGGTGGGCCTGGGTCTGGGCAGCGAGCCGAACCAGATATGCGCGGTGGCTCACCCCAACCGCATCGACCACTACGTGACCGAGATGCTGCGCCCTGAGGCCTACGGGCGCTATATGGACGACTTCTACCTGATCCACGAGAGCAAGGAGTACCTGCAGGTGTGCCTGCTGCTGATAGGGCGCAAGTGCGCCGAGCTGGGCATAGAGCTGAACCCGCGCAAGACCCGCGTGGTGAAGCTGTCGCGCGGCTTCACGTGGCTGAAGAAGCGCATCTTCTACACGGAGACGGGCCGCATAGTCGTGAAGCCGTGCCGCGACTCCATCACGCGCGAGCGCCGCAAGCTGAAGAAGATGGCCCGCATGGTCGCCGATGACGTCATGACCCCCGAGCAGGTTGAGCGGAGCTACCAGAGCTGGCGCGGCGGCATGAAGCGGCTGGACGCGCACCGCAGCGTTTTGGCCATGGACGCGCTGTACCGCAGCCTGTTCGAAAATCTCGCGCGGGAGGGGGGTGCTCAATGCAGGCCAACCCGAGGGACGATTCAAGCGGAGGCAAGCCCTCGCAATAGCGGAGAACCGGCAACTCAAAGCAGCGGCCTAAGCGAAGCGGCCGCGAAATAACAGAAGCATCGAAGGCGTGCCGCGGCGCGCCTTCTTTCTTTGCGCCCATCGAAGCGGCCCGGCAATCTCACGGCGCCAATACGATGGCGACACATTCCCCGACAAGAGAGGAGTCCGCATGGACACTGAGGAAGACATGCCGCGCCCCAACGAGCTTCAAGACGGCACCATGGCCGAGGTCAACGCCCTGCGCGATCTGCTGTCGCAGATCGGCGACCCCGACGCGGCGCACGACGCGGGCGTTATCGACGATGACGAGTACATTGAGCGGAAGGCGCGAAAGCTCGCCTACACCGCGGCCGTCGCCGCCTACGGAAAGGGTGAGGCCCCGGACGTGGACAAGCTGCTTGAGCAGATGCGCGAGAAGGTCGCCGAGCCCAGCCAAACCGAGACCAACACGGCAAACATCGACTACCTGATGATGACGGTCGGGGGTGAACAGTAATGGCGGGACGCGTCAAGGCTGCAACCACGGCGGCGCACTCGAAGAACTATGACAAGGTGAGGCGCTACTACGAGCGCGGCCTCTGGACCAAGGCCATGGTGCATCGAGCCGTGGCCTGCAAGTGGATCACATGCGACGAATATGAGGAGATCGTCGGAGAAGAGTACGCGGAGGAGGTTTAGGATGCCGGCGCTGAGCATCGGGGAGGCAACGTCGGTCCTCTCGGCCGCCGTTGTGATTGTCACGTTCTTCATCGGGCGCGTCTCCGTATCCAAAACATCGTCTGCCAAGGAGCAGCGGACCGAAGACAAGCTCGACAGCCTTTGCGGCGACACGAGCGAGATCAAGGATGGCGTCAAGGAGATCAACCGCAAGCTCGACGACCACGGCGAGCGCCTCACGAAGGTCGAGCAACAGGTCATCACCTTGTTCAACCGGCTCGACCGCGTCGAGAAGAATTACGACCTGCATCACGGTATCGGCGGGTCAGATTAGGAGCTGAAAAATGAAAATCAACTGGGCCCTTCGCTTCAAGAATAAGCAGACGCTCGCGGCATTGGCCGCCGCCGTAATCAGCGCAGCCTATCAGGTGCTCGGAATCCTCGGAGTCGTGGCGCCTATCTCCCAGGGGTCGCTCATCCAGCTCGTCGGAATCATCCTGACCGTTCTCGCCGGCTTCGGCGTGATCGTCGATCCGACCACCAAGGGCGCGTCGGACTCGAAGCGTGCCATGTCGTACAGCGAGCCCCATGCCGCATATGACGCCAAGGCGGTTGAGTAGGCCATGGCCATCACACAGCGCGAGGCCTTCGCGCAGGTCATGGAACACCTCGTCTCCCATGATGGGGGCGGCGGTCACGGATACTCGCAGGCCAACCGCATGGGGGACGGAACGACCGAGACGATTTGTCTGTCCGACGGCACCACCGTCACTATTGCCGGTGGCGATCGCGACTGTTCCTCGGCCGTAGTGACCGCCCTCCGCGCGGTCGGCGTCAATACCTTCGGAGCCTCGTATACCGGAAACATGCGGGAGCAGCTGCTCAAGACGGGCCTTTTCGGCTGGCGTAAGATGGGCGTCAAGTCCGCCCAGCGTGGAGACATCTACCTCAACGAGAAGTGCCACACCGCCGTGTGCGTCTCTCCCTATGGATCCGCTCGCGGCGACCTCTTGGCCCAATTCTCCATTTCTGAAAAGGGGACCGTCACCGGCACCAAGGGCGACCAGACCGGGCGCGAGTCCAACATCAAGGCGTACTACAGCTACCCATGGGACGGCACGCTCTACTGGCTTGGCGACGGCAAGACACTGAATGGGTCAAATACGGAAGTCGCGGACAATACGGTCCCGAGCCTCGGAGACACGCGATATTTCGGCCCGAAGATGGCCAAGGAGCTGCAATGCCAGCTCGGCACGACTGCCGATGGCGTGATCTCCGGTCAATGGCCGGCGAATGAGCGATACCTTTGGGCATGCGACCGCGGCGTAATCGAGTACGTCAAGGGCGGGGTTGGCTCGAATGCCGTCCGCGCCCTGCAGGACAAGGTCGGATGCAAAGTCTATCCCGTGGTCGGCGGTGTTCAGGCGCGACAGATGGGTTCGGGAACGGTCTTCAAACACCAGCAGTGGCTCATCGCTCAAGGTATCTCGTGCGGATCATCGGGTGCGGACGGATACCAGGGCCGCGACACCAACGTTTCCATCGGCCAAGCGCTCGTCAAGCAACTCTATCGATAGGTGTGCATATGAATCCATTTGATATCTGTTTTATTGTCGGCGCTGCTGCAGGACTGCTGACCGGTCTTCTCGGATGGGCAATCGTGCGCGTCGGCAGCCAAAAAGACTTTAGAAATTGATAGATGCAGCCCCTCCCCGGCATGAACTGCCTCCCATTTCTTGGACACAAGAAA
>CABMPS010000179.1 GCA_902388545.1 uncultured Collinsella sp. | reverse complement strand
GTGGTCCAGGCCGTCCGAGACGACCTCCCACAGGTTCTTATCGGGGTCGATGCCGGAACGGTTCTGGTCGACGTAAGAAATCTTGACGGTCTCGCCCACCTCGAGCTCGCCCGAAGTCAGCGGCTCCAGACCCACGATGGTCTTGAAAAGCGTAGTCTTGCCCACGCCGTTGGGGCCGATGACGCCCACGATGCCGTTGCGCGGCAGGGTGAACGAAAGGTCATCGATGAGCACGCGGCCATCGAACTCCTTGTGCAGATGATGGGCCTCGAGCACCTTGTTGCCCAGACGCGGGCCCACAGGGATGCGGATGTCGGTCCAGTCGAGCTTCTGGCTTGCGCGGGCCTCGGCCTCCATCTCCTCGTAGCGAGCCAGACGGGCCTTGTTCTTGGCCTGACGGGCCTTGGGCGAGCTGTGCACCCACTCGAGCTCGGCCTCCATGCGCTTGGCGAGCTTGGCGTCGCGGTTGCCCTGTGCCTCGATACGCGCGGCCTTGGTCTCCAGATACGTGGAGTAGTTGCCCTTGTAGGGATAGAGGTGACCGCGGTCGACCTCGCAGATCCACTCGGCAACGTTATCCAGGAAGTAGCGATCGTGCGTGACGGCAAGCACCGCGCCCTGGTAGTTGTGCAGGAAGTGCTCGAGCCACAGGATCGATTCGGCGTCCAGGTGGTTCGTGGGCTCGTCGAGCAGCAGCAGGTCGGGAGCCTCGAGCAGCAGCTTGCACAGGGCCACGCGGCGGCGCTCGCCGCCGGAAAGCACGTTGACCGGCATGTCGGAATCGGGCAGTTGCAGGGCGTCCATGGCCTGGCCGAGCTTGGAATCGATATCCCAGCCGTCGGCGGCGTCGATCTCGTCCTGGAGCTTTCCCATCTCGGCCATGAGGGCGTCCATGTCGCAATCCGGGTCGCACATCTCCTCGCCGATCTTGTTGAAGCGATCGACCTTGGCAATCATATCGCCAAACGCCATGCGCACGTTCTCGATGACGGTCTTGTCATCGTCGAGCGGCGGCTCCTGCTGCAGGATGCCCACGGTGTAGCCAGGGGTAAGCCTGGCATCGCCGTTGGAGACCTCCTCGATACCGGCCATGATCTTGAGCAGGGTCGACTTACCCATGCCGTTAGGACCCACGACGCCGATCTTGGCACCGGGATAGAAGCTCAGGGTCACGTCGTCAAGAATCACCTTGTCGCCATGGGCCTTGCGAGCCTGATACATCTGGTAGATAAACTCCGCCATTTGCCTGTTTTATCCTTTCTACCTGCTGTTTCCCTATTCTTGATTCGCTTTAGTGGAAACGAAATGAGGAAACCAGCTCTGAAACTTAACGAAAAAGGGGCATGGTTGCCCACACCCCCTAATACTACCTGGGAAAAGTCCCCCGGAACATACTATGAACTGCGTACGCTAGTTTTCCGCAACCTTAACGAGCGGCTCGCTGCGATTTGCGCCACAGCAGATACGAATAGACGTAGGCAGCTCCGGCTGAACCAAACGCCAGAACCGCAATCACCGCGGCGACGACTTCGCTCGACAGCACGCTGCCCGCCACGCCCATCACGATCAGGCCAACGCCCAGCACCATAAAGCAGGCGCCGCCAAAACGCTGCGTACGGCGCCAGTTCTCGGGATCGGCAAGCGCCCAAGGCGTCTTGATACCGAGCGTATAGTTCTGCTTCACACGCGGCAAGTAGTTGCCTACGCCGATGAACAGCAAACCGATAGCACCGGAAATCAGCACGTTGACCGAACCGACCGCCGGCACCACGCCCCAGACCGTAAGCTCACCCAACCAGCTTATGGCACACATGAACAAGGTGAAGGCGATTACGAAGCCCTGATAGAACTTGCCCGAGGTTCGATATGCCTCACCTTTGGGGTCAATGCGTGGCACCACGTAGAACATTGCAAGAAGTGCCAGAGGCAGCACGCCGAGCGCGGAGGCCATCCAGCTAGGGCCCCAACCGTCGACGGCGCCGTTCGCTCCCCAGTGCGTGGGAATCTGTGCAGGCAAGCTCGGCATCACCATAAGGTGCGCCGCGACATTAATAGCGCAGACCACAACAAGCATGGCCCATACACGCGGCGATACCCCCGTGGCGTGAATGCCCTTGTTTTCGTTATTCATCCTCATCACCTTCAGTGTCTGTAAAGCCCATAAACCAGCCAATCAAGTCCTGCATGACGGTGGTGTTTAAGCTGTAAACGATGTTTTGGCCATGGCGCTCGTCGGTCACCAACCCGGCGTTTTTGAGCGTCGCCAAGTGATGGCTCAGCGACGGCTTGCTAATGTCAAAATGCTCGGCAAGCTCCCCTGCCGTGCGGTTGCCCTCGCGTAGTAGTTCCAAAATGTGACGCCGTGTAGGATCGGCCAGCGCTTTAAAACCCTCTCCCGGCATAAGACCTCCTCTCAGCACCCCACATGACGCGCACACTATACTCGATATTTAGATGTTTGTCTAACTATCTAATCGAAATGCTTCAAACCACATCAAAGTAAGCGCCATCGCAACCTATGGGCGATTACCTATAATGGCGATAGCTAAAACACGATTCGCTTCCCCATCGGAGGATGTCTATGACCGAAACCGCAGCCGCAACTCCCAACGAGACACGCGACACCAAGCTCGAGATCATCATGGGCCGCGAGGCACTCGATAAGCTCGCCAACTCCACAGTGCTGGTGCTCGGCTGCGGTGGCGTGGGCTCCAATTGCTGCGAGGCACTCGCCCGCGGCGGCATCGGTCATTTCGTCATTCTGGACAAGGACATCATCGCGCCCAGCAATATCAATCGCCAGGCCATCGCCTTTCACAGCACCATCGGCAAGCGCAAGATCGATGTTATGGAAGCCATAATCCACGACATCAATCCAGCCGCTACCGTCATCAAGCGTACCGAATACCTGCTGAGCGACAACATCGACGAGTTTTTCGCGAGCGTTTTGGAGCAGACGGACGGCAAACTTGACTACGTCATCGACGCCATCGACACCATCTCGGCCAAGCTCACCATTGCCAAATATGCTCAGGACCACGACATCCGTTTGGTTAGCTCCATGGGCGGGGCCAACAAACTCCATCCCGAGTGCCTCCGATTTGCCGACATCTTCGATACGGTGCGTGACCCCATGAGCCGCATTATGCGCAAAGAATGTAAGAAGCGCGGAATCAAGAGCCTACATGTACTGTTTAGCTGCGAGGAATCGGTTAAGACACAGCCCCGCGACCCTTCCAACATCCACGAGCGCACCGAGCTGGGAACTGCCAGTTTTATGCCGCCCATCATGGGTCAAATGATTGCCGGCGAGGTTATCCGCCAGATCAGCGGGCGCGGCACCGAACGCGTACGCTCCGATGGCCAGCGCCTGGACTAGCAGGATGTCCTGCGATGGAGCCGCAGTTGTTTGATGCACACTGTCATCTTGATTTGATGGCCTGCCCGGATACCGTTGCCGATGAGACGACGGCACTGGGCCTGGGTCTATTTGACTGCGGCGTCGACCCACGCGACTTCGCGGCAGCAAAAACACGCGCCAGTCACCACCCGAACATCATCGCGGGCGTCGGCCTCCATCCCTGGTGGCTCGCCGACGGCCGATGCAGCGCTACCGAAATCGACCTGCTTTGCGAAGTCGCTGCACAAGAACGCTTGATCGGCGAGGTCGGGCTCGACTTTTCCGTTCGTTTTGCCGGAAGCGAGCCGCTACAAGTACAGGCATTTGACCGGCTCTGCGATGCACTCGCGCAGCACCCTCTTGCCGGGCGCGTGATATCAATTCACGCTGTTCGTTCGGCAGGAACCGTACTGGACGCCCTTGAGTCATATGGATTACTCACCCCAAGCCCCAACTCCCCCGCCATCATCTTTCACTGGTTTAGCGGCACCTCGGACGAACTCGTCCGCGCGCGCGATGCAGGCTGCTATTTTTCCGTCAGCGAGCGCATGCTCGCCACCAAGCGCGGTCGTGAATACGCCCGACAGATTCCACTCGACCGCCTGCTGTTCGAAACCGACGCTCCGGCCGAGCCGCAAGCGGATACAAGCGCACGGCAGCTCATCGCATCGCTAAAAAGCGTCTCCCGGCGCATCGCCGAACTTAAAAACTGCGCTGTGGAGAGCGTCGAATCGATTGCTTTGGGGAATTCGCACTCCATTTTTGACTTCCGCTGACCCCGGTGGGCAAAAAATGCCAAATATGAGTACTGTTGCAAAGCTAGTCACATTATTTTGCAACAAATTAGCGCCTTGTTAATGTACATCAGTTCATTAACAAGGCGCTTTAACATGGGCAAAGCCATATCAAGCAGGCTTTAATCATCCCCAGACACTCAACTAGGGTCTCAAAGGCTTGATTTTGCTGTTACCAAAATAGTGACAGTACTCATATTTGGCATTTTTTGCCCACTCGCTCCCAGAAAGGCCCCAAAGACCCCCTAAGAAAGCTCAAGCAGTTCCGGCAGCTGGTCGATGATCTTGTCCGCGGCATCCTGGCTAAAGCCAAACCGCTCCTCGCGCTTGGCAATCACCGTTAACCCCGCGCGTTTGCCGGTCCTTTCAGTGACCCGATGGCTGACGGTCCCGTTATCCAGCACGCCGCCA
>CABMPS010000178.1 GCA_902388545.1 uncultured Collinsella sp. | reverse complement strand
CTGCCAAAATAAACCTGTCCCTTTTTGGTCGGTTATGGGTTGGGTCCTTTAGGACTCTTTGTTGGCGTAGATAAACCAGTAGCCCAGCGCCACGATCAGGGCGCCACCTACGATATTGCCCAGCGTGGCGACCGAAAGGTTGAGCGCCAACCCGGCGGCGTTGAGGGCATCGGCGCCGGCGACATCGGCTCCATAGCCGCACGCGTGCATCACGGCACCCATGGGCAAAAAGTACATGTTGGCAACGCAGTGCTCAAAACCGCATGACACAAAGGCGGCGATAGGCAGCAGAATACCCACGACTTTATCGACCACGGTCTTGCCGGCGGTACCGATCCATACAGCCAGGCACACAAAGATGTTGCACAGAATGCCGCGGAAGAAGATGGTGACGGCGTCAATCGAAACCTTACCGGCGGCGACACTCACCATGGTGTTGGCAACGGCCTCGCCGTTGAGCTTATAAATAGCTGCCATGTAAACCAAAAAGACAACGAACAGCGCGCCGGCAAAGTTGCCGATCCACACAACGACCCAAGCCTTGAGCATCTGGACGAGCGTGATCTTTTTGCTCTTGAGCGCGCAGACCATAAGCGAGTTGCCGGTAAACAGTTCCGCGCCGCAAATGAGCACGAGCACCAGTCCCAGGCAAAAGCACAGGCCGCCCACAAAGCGCTGAGCGCCCCAGCCAAGGGACGCATCGCTCAGAAAGACCGTGAAGAACAGACCGCCGAAGGCGATGAACGCGCCGGCGAACATGGCGAGCAAAAATGCCTTCGAGGCAGGCAGACTGGCCTTGGTAACGCCGGCGGCCTCGGTCGTGGTCTCGATTGCGGCAGGCGCCAGGCAGTCGGGGATGGGGTATTCTGCCTTGAAATCTGCCATGTCAGTCACTTCTTTCCTAATCAGCAGGGACGAGCATTGCCAATGCAAAGGCCCCGCGTCGGACGGTCAAAACAAAACAGGTCAGAAGTAAACGTACCTCTGACCTGCAAATTACTTGGAGCGGGCGACGGGAATCGAACCCGCGTCATCAGCTTGGAAGGCTGGGGTTCTACCATTGAACTACGCCCGCAAGATATGGTCGGGACGACAGGATTTGAACCTGCGGCATCCTGCTCCCAAAGCAGGCGCGCTACCAAACTGCGCCACGTCCCGAAGGTGTTGAGCAGCTAAGGTCTAAACCTTGCGTGTCCCAAAGCGAAGGAAATTATAGGGGAGACTCCCCGCCTGTGCAAGCGACGATACCCTAGCTCCTCGAATGTGCGACAAACCGGCTGTGGAGCAGGCCAATCACAAACGCCACCACGGCAACCGGCGCCCATGCGGCTCCAATGTCGGCCAGCGGCAGCGCATCGAACGGCAGCCACACGCCTGCAAAGAACGCGTCGCGGATCGAGGTGATCACGCTCTGCACCGCGACAACGCCGCCGACCCAGACCCACACCTGCGGATGCGCGTCGCAAAAACCGTGCACTAGGCCCATAAGCACCAGAACAATTGCAACAGGGTACAGGGCGTTGAGCATGGGCACCGAGAACATGAGGATCACGTCGAGGCCCACGTTTGAGAGCACGCACGAAACCGCCGCGAACACAAAGGCGAGTATCGCAAAGGGACGGCGCATGGCCTCCTCGGAAGCCTCTGCTCCCCCTTCGACCACATACGTCTCGCAGAAGTAACGCGAGCAGCAGCTGATGAGGCCGATGCATACGTTCATGCAGGCGAGGAAGAAGATCGCAAAGACCACGACCGTGCCGGCAAGGCCAAAGTGCATGGAGGCCGAGCGGGCGAGGATGGCGGCTCCGTTGGTGGCATCGGGCATCACGGTGCTCAGCTGCGTGCCGGCAAGCGCCAGACCGCAGTAGATGATGGCCATGAGCACACCAGCGATCACGCCGGAGCGCGAAATCTCGAAGGCCACGCGCTTGTCGTCGGTAACGCCCAGCTCGTGGATGGTCTCGGCGATGATGATGCCAAAGGCGAGCGACGCGAGCAGGTCCATGGTCTGATAGCCGGTCAAAAAGCCCTGCACGGCGGCACCGGCATCGTAAGGAGCCTGCGGCGCGGCAGCGGAACCCAGCGGCGAGACCACGGCAGCGCCCACGACCAATACGATAAGGGCGATGAGCGCGGGGCCCGTAATGCGGCCGAGCACGCGCGTAATGACACCCGGGCGCAGCGTGAGCACAAAGGCGACGGCAAAGAAGGCGACGGCAAACACCAGGCGGGCCGTGCCGAGCGAGACACCCTCGGGCAGCAGCGGCACCAGCATCTCGAAGGCCGTGGAGCTCGTGCGCGGAATGGCCAGACACGGACCGATAGCCAGATACACCGCCGCGACAAAAAACTCGCCAAACTTGGGGTGCACACGACCGGCAAGCTCGCGCGCCGTTCCGGCAAGTGCCACGGCGATAAAGCCCATGACGGGAAGGCCGATGGCGGCAATCAGAAAGCCGAGCATGGCGAGCGGCGTGGCAGAGCCCGCCTGCAGCGCCAGCAGCGGCGGAATAATGAGGTTGCCGGCGCCAAAGAGCATCGAGAACAGGGCGATGCCGACGGTGAGGACATGGTCGGAGCGCAGACCGCGCGGGGCGGATGATGCCATAGGACCACCTTTCGGGTCGAAACAAAACGGGACGGGCAAAAGACCCGTCCCGCAAGTATATACGCTTTAGCAGGCTAAATCGTGCAGAGCGTCAATCGCGGTGTCGACTTCCTCGTCCGTGTTGAAATACCCAAACGAGAAGCGAACGACACCCTGGCGCTCGGTCCCCAGTGCGCGGTGCATGAGCGGAGCGCAGTGGGCGCCGGGGCGCGTCGCAATCCCCCACCCTTGCATGAGCGCGTCCGAGACCTCGGCCGAATCGATATCGCCCACGTTAAGCGAAACGATCGCCGAGCGCACGGGCTGGTCAAACGCACCGTAGAGCGCAATGCCGGGAATGTCGCGAACGCCGGCGAGGAAGCGCTCGGCAAGCGCACGTTCGCGTGCCGAAATCGCCTCTACCCCGCCCTGGGCCTCGATAACGTCGAGGCCGGCGGAAAGGCCGGCGATACCGTGACCGTTGAGCGTGCCCGCCTCAAGACGCGTGGGCCACTCTTGCGGCTGCAGCGCATCGAAGCTGCGCACGCCCGTGCCACCCATGGCCCAAGGAGCCACGTCAATGCCTTCCGCCACGGCTAGGCCACCGGTCCCCTGCGGGCCCATGAGCCCCTTGTGGCCGGTAAAGCACACCACGTCGAGCCCCATGACCTGCATATCGATATGCGCCGTGCCGGCAGACTGCGAGGCATCGACGATCACAAGCGCGCCGGCCGCATGGGCCATGGCAGCCACGCGTGCAATGTCGACCGCGTTGCCGGTCACATTGGAGGCGTGTGTCACCACCACGGCACGCGTGCCCGGCGTGACCAGCTGCTCGAGCTCGTCGTAGTCGAGCACGCCGTTCGCGTCGCAGCCCGCATGCTCAACAGTCACGCCCTGCTCTGCCGCCAGGCGGTTGAGCGGACGCAGCACGGAGTTGTGTTCGAGCACCGTCGTGACCACACGATCGCCGGGGCGCACCACGCCGTTGATGGCGGTGTTGAGCGCCGCCGTGGAGTTGGGCGTAAAACAAATATGGTCCACCCGCGGGCAGCCCAGCAAGCGCGCAAGCTTGGTGCGGCAGCTGTGGATGGTGCGCGCCGCGTCGAGCGCACCCGACGTGGCGCCTCGCCCAGCATTGCCGAGCGAGCACATCGCCTGCACCACGGCATCGATGACCGCCTGAGGTTTGTGCATGGTCGTCGCCGCGTTATCCAGGTAGATCATCGCACGACCTCCCACATATCGATCACAGTAAAGCCCTCGGTGGGAACGTCCGCCGCGGCAAGCTCGCTTCGCAGCAGTGGTTCATTTTCAGGCAGGGCTTTCCATGCCAGGCCGCAGCCGGCAGCAACCTCTCCGGGTACGGGAATCGTTCGCCCGGGAAGGCCACGCTCACGGCACAGAGACTCGCAGCCCATGGCGGCCGCCGTGGTGGGAAACGTGATGACAAGCGCCGGGCGCTTTTCTCTCATGGCAATCCCACCCAGGCGCTACGGACGCACGACGCGGCCGGCCTGCTCCATCTTTTCGACGATCACGTACATGTTCGTGACATCGCCCACGGCAAGCTGGTCCTTAATGCCAAAGTGGTCGAGGCAGGTGCCGCAGGTAAGGATCTCGACACCCTGCTCGGCCAGGCCCTTGAGGTCGTCAAGCACCGGCGACCCCTCGACGGTGAGTTTGGCGCCGCCGTTGTAGAAGAGCATCGTGGCGGGCAGCTCCTCCTGCTGCGTCACGGCAAAGATAAAGGCCTTCATGAGCTTGTGGCCCAGCTCATCGTCGCCGCGACCCATGCAATCGGTGTAGACGGCCACGACCAGCTTGCCCTTGCCGGCGCTGGCGTCGCAGAAAGCGGCGCCGTCCTGCTCAGGATCGGCCACGGCAACGGCGCCGGCGGTCGCCACGATCACGTGCCACTCGGCATCGGCGACCTTCTCGACCGAGGCCGTGCAGCCCTTTTCCTGTGCCATCTTGGAGATGTTCTTGACGGCCGTCTCGTTGTCGACCGCGGTCACGACAACACCCTCG
>CABMPS010000177.1 GCA_902388545.1 uncultured Collinsella sp. | reverse complement strand
AAGTGGATATCAGCGACAATCGGCACCGGAGACTCGGCACAGATGGTGCGGAAACCCTCAAGCGCGGCCTCGGTGGGCACGCTCACACGCACGATATCGCAGCCAGCCTGCGCCAACGCGCCCACTTGCGCAAGCGTTGCCTGGGCATCAGCGGTATCGGTGCAGGTCATGGATTGGACCACCACCGGCGCGCCGCCACCGATCTGCACACCGCCCACATGCACGGGGCGCGTCAACTCGCGAGGCAAAGGATGGGATAAAGACAATCCAAACACTCCCCTACAGAATAAATCGAAGGATGTCGGAACGAAGCATATAGACAAACAGCAGCGCAAAGAGCGCGATGCCCACATAGCTCACAATCGTCTGGACCTTGAGCGGAAGCTCGCGGCCCGCAATCTTTTGAATGATCTCGATGACCAGCTTGCCGCCATCGAGTGGTGGGATGGGCAGCAGGTTCATAAAGCCCAGCGAGAACGAAATGAGGGCGGCAAACGAAAGGAACGTGGCAGGGCCGGCAGCAGCAGCCTGTGAGGACATAACGCTAATACCCACGATCGAAGAAGACTGATCGAGAATCTCCATCGTATGCTGCGGCTGGAGCAGGCGCATCACGCCCTCCGCTGTCTGCACGACGTAAGAGAACGACAGGCGAGCCGACGTGATGGGGTCTAAACGGACCACCTGCGTAGAGGCATACACACCTAGGCGCTCGTCCTCTTTGAGCGCAACCGTGGTCGAATGCTGCTTGCCGTCACGCTCGTACTCGATGGCGATATCGTCCTTACCGGCAGCCTTGCCGATGGCATCGTAAACGTCAATCCAGGTAGAGCACGATACTCCGTCAACCGAAAGAATCGCGTCACCGCCCTCGATACCCGCCTTGGCGGCAATAGACCCCTCGTCAACCTGACCGATCACGTTGGTATCCATCGGCACGGTGACACCCGCAATGGAATAGATACTCATAAGGAGCAAAAAGCCCGTCAAGATATTGACAATAATGCCTGCGAGCAGCATAAAGGCGCGCTTGAGAAAGCCTTGGCCAAGATAGGTGTGCGAGCGCTCTTGCGCAAGGAACTCGGCCTCGCCGCACGGCAGCTCCCACACATCGCCCTCGGCAGTCGCATGTTCGCGATCGAAACGGCGACCATCAAAGGTGGTATAGCCTGCCGTGTCTCGCGGCAACGTCTGATATTTGGTGGGATAGTAGCTCGGCGAGGGCTTCTCCCCTTCCTCATACCAGGGCGCGATGGAGCCCCAGCCCAGCAAAAGAGCGCATGCCTCGAGCACATCCTCCTCGGAAAGCTCGAGCTCGACAGCAAGGTCGGCCACGGTCACGCGACCATGACGATAGATAGCCGCGAGCACGCGATCGGCGCACGAAACATTGGTCGGATCCATACCGCAGATGGCAGCGTAGCCACCCAGCAGCAGCGGGGTCACGCCAAACTTGGTTCCAATGCGACGCGACGTGTAATGGATGTCAAAGCGGCACGGCAGACCCAAAAAGAACTCGGTCACACGGACGCCGCAGGCACGCGCCGCCAAAAAGTGGCCGCCCTCGTGCAAAAACACGAGGACGGAAAGCATCAGCAGGCCCCAAAAGACCGATGAGAGAACGCTCAGAACAGTATCCATAAAACGAAAAAGCAATCCTTATGGGTTAGGAACGGGTTGCGGCGAGCACCTGCGCAGCCTTTTCACGCGCCCACGCATCGATGTCGCGAAGCTGCTCAAACGAATCGACCGCCTGCATATCGTGGGCGTCCATGCAGGATTCCACAATGCGATCGATATCGGTAAAGCTGCAGCCATCGTGCAGGAAGGCATCGACGGCGACCTCGTTGGCGGCATTGAGCACGCACGGCATGGTGCCACCCGTCTTGCCGGCACGCTCGGCCAGTGCCAGACAGCGGAAGGTATCCATGTCGGCAGCATCAAACGTGAGCTGCCCCAGCTCGCGGAAATCGATACGAGGCGCCGGGGTATCCCAACGCTCGGGATACGAGAACGCGAACTGGATGGGAATACGCATGTCAGATGCACCGAGATGCGCCATCACGGAGCCGTCGGCGAACTCGACCATAGAGTGAATCTTGGACTGACGCTGCACGACCACGTTAATGAAATCGAGGTCGCAGTTAAACAGATGCATGGCCTCAATGCGCTCCAGGCCCTTGTTCATGAGGGTGGCGGAGTCGATGGTGATCTTGGCACCCATGGCCCACGTGGGATGCGCGAGGGCATCGGCACGCGTCACGCGATCGAGCTCGTCTCGCGTGCGGCCAAAGAACGGACCGCCCGAGCAGGTGAGCCAAATACAATGAGCCTCGCGCGGGTTCTCCCCCAGATAGCACTGGTAAATGGCGGAGTGCTCAGAGTCGACTGGAATAAGCTGGCCCGGTTGCGCCAACGGCATAAGCAAGTCGCCACCGACGACGAGGGACTCCTTGTTGGCAAGGGCAAGGCGCTTATTCGAGGTCAAGGCCGCATGGCTCGCCTCGAGACCGGCGGCGCCCACAATAGCGACGAGCACGCAGTCGACATCGTCGCGACGCGCGAGCTCGCAAACCGCCTGCGCGCCAACGCCGAGCTGCGTGCCCTCGGGCAACTCCTGCAGCACGGCGTCATCGCCATGAGCGGCATCGGCCACGGCAACCGCCGGAACCGAGAACTCACGGGCAGCGGCAACGAGCTCAGAGGTACTGGAGTTAACGGACAGCGCCGTCACCTGCAGGCGATCGGCATGCTGGCGGCACACATCGAGCGCCTGGGTGCCGATAGAGCCCGTACAACCCAGGACGGCAACGCGAAGGCGTCCATCGGGGCCATACGTCGTCTGGAAGGACATTACAGCACGCCTCCGATCATCAGCAACAGCTGCGCGGTGATGCAACCGAAGATAAGCGAATCGCTACGATCGAGCATTCCGCCGTGGCCCGGGATAAGGTTGCCGGAATCTTTGACGCCCACACCGCGCTTGATGCGCGACTCGATAAGGTCGCCGATAACGCCCAGAATGGACACGACCACGCCGCACAGCAGCGCATAGGGCAGGCTGAGCTTGTAGAAGTGCGTCGCCCACAGGATGAACCAAATCAAAACCGAGCCCAGGATGCCGCCGACAAACCCCTCCCAGCTCTTTTTGGGAGAGATCTTGGGAACCATCTTGTGCTTGCCGATACGGCTGCCCACGATGTAGGCAAACGAATCGGAGACCCAAAGGGACGCGCAAACGCCCACTGAAAGCAGGGCACCGGCAAAACCGGGCACGGCATCGCGCAGCAGCACGATAGCCGACAGCATAAAGCCAGTGTAGATGGGACCCATGAGCGTCACTGCCACATCAGAGATGCGGGTACGCGGCGACCAGACATACCAAATGCCCACAGCGAGCATGAGGGCAAAAAGCAGGGCATTCAGCAACATCGAATCGCCCAACGCCGACAGCGGAAAGAGTACGGCGGCAGCGATACCCATGCGCTCGTTAGCCATCTTGCCATCGAGCCTTGTCATACGGAAAAACTCATAGCAGCACAGACCGCTCATGACGGAAACAAAGATGGCCGTGGGCACGATACCCAAAACCAGGCACAGGATAAAGACAACGGCGTAGACGATACCGGCGGCGGCACGGGTAATAAAGCCCGCCAGCCACGAACCGGTGCCGCTCTTCGCTGCAGGCGCTCCCGCAGTGGCAGCTTTGCGCGCAGGCGTCTTGGGAGCTGATGCCTTGGGACGATCGGACACGATTAAGCCTCCTCGGTCTTGCTCAGTCCACCAAACCTACGGTCACGGCCCTGATAGGCCAAAATGGCGTCGACAAGGCCCCAACGATCAAAGTCGGGCCAATAGGTATCGGTGACGTAGAATTCGGAATAAGCCACCTGCCACAGCAGATAGTTCGAAAGGCGCAGCTCACCTGAGGTGCGAATCACAAGCTCAGGATCGGGAAGGCCCGCGGTATAGAGGTGGGAAGCCACCATGTCGTCATCAATTGCGGCAGGATCGATCTTACCGGCGGCAGCGTCGAGTGCAATCTGACGGACAGCGCGGGTGATCTCGGCACGGGCGCCGTAGTTGACGGCAAGCGCCAGCGTCATGCCGGTGTGGTCGGCACACTCGGCTAGACCGCGCTCAAAGACATCGCGGGTCTTCTTGGGCAGTGCGGAAATGTCACCCAAAAAAACAACGCGCACGTTTTCGCGCTTCAGAAGAGGCAGCTCGTCGATAAACGTCTTGGCAAACAGATGCATCAAGACGTTGACCTCATGCTGCGGACGGTTCCAGTTTTCGGTAGAAAACGCATAGGCCGAAAGCACGTCGACGCCCAGACGCACGCAGGCGGTAATGATCTCGCGCAGCGAGACGATACCTGCCTTATGACCCTCGGTGCGTGCAAGACCGCGCGACGTGGCCCAACGACCGTTGCCGTCCATGATGCACGAGATATGGTGCGGAATGTTATTGAGGTCAAGGTCGGAAAAACCGACGCCCGCAGGGGCGTCGGCAAAGTACTCGACCAGTTTATGCTCGTCGTATTGCACCTTAGATCTCCATGACCTCGGCTTCTTTTTCCTTCAGAAGCTCATCAACCTTGGCGACATACTCATCG